>CAYUYG010000203.1:0-4281 GCA_964449125.1 uncultured Coxiellaceae bacterium
CCATAGTAACACTGGTATCTTTAATATAATCCTGCTGCATCAAAGTTTCAACATCTTTCGGAGCCATAGCTGCTGTTTGCATAGCAAGTGCATGAACAAGATTTTTAAAATCATCTGTTCTAGCAACAAAATCTGTTTCACAAAGAACTTCTACCATAGCCCCAATTTTACCACTTTGATGGATATATGCGTGAACTAAACCCTCACCTGTTTCCCGATCAGCTTTTTTTTCTGCCTTTTCTGCAGATCTTTTTTTCAACCATGCAAGTGCTTTTGTATAATCACCCTCACATTCCTCTAAAGCAAGCCGACAATCACTAACAGATGCAGCTGTTTGTTCCCTAAGTTCTTTTAATTTTTTTAAATGCTGCCAGTTTAATTCATCCGCAGAACCTAGCGATAAACTGACGCCGTGTAAACTGATGGGATAACGCTCACGAATTTTTTCCAACATTTGCAGGGCGTGACCGCCTTCACCAAAATAATTTTCACTGTGAACTTCAAGCCATGCCACATTCGGCTGTTTTTCAAGCACGTCTTGATAATGTGTTGGGCGTAGCCCAATACCTGTTAACAATAAGGAAGATTTCACTATGCCGTCCGTATGAAGGGCAAATAGACATTCTAACGGTTTTTAATATGTTTTTTAACACTTTTATAAATAATCGGGACGATACTAAACATGCCTAGGGCAAGTAGAGGGAAAAAGGTTGAAGGACTTAAAATGATATTTGAGAAAGAAAACTGATCATTAGATATTAGTTTATCTAATCCTTGTCCAATTAAAACGTAGAGCCAGGTGGCGGGTAAAATCCCAATCACCGTAGCGAGTATAAAAGTTTTTAAGGGTACGTTTAATAAACCAGCTGTCACATTACTGAGCCAGCACGGAAAAACCGGCGTTAATCTCAGCATTAAAATATAATTGAATGCATTCTCTTTGAATCCATGTTCCAATTTTTTAATCCAGCCGCTGGATTTGGCGGCGATACGATGGCCAAATGAGGTGCGCACGACCAGATACAGCAAGGTTCCTCCCAGCGTGGTACTGAAAACAGCAAAGAAAACAGCCGTCATGCCAAATAGAAACCCTCCTAACAAAGCGAGTGCAGTTGCGCAAGGAATGGCGCAAGCTACTAGGATGACAAAAATCAACAGATACAGTGTTGCCGCTAATTTATAGTGTGTATTAGTCCATTGCTGGACACTACCGTGATATTGCTGAATGGCTGCAACGCTTAAATAATCGCGAAAATTAAAATAAAGAATGAATGCAAAAAACAACAGCAAACACGGCAGCAGCCAGTTTTTATGCCTCCATACCGGTTTGCTGTTCATCATCAACTTTTGACTGCTTTGATGCTACCGCCGACGATGCGGTTGCAAGTGCCGGTGGGAACTGAAATCCACTCGGTTTTATCACCTTCTATTTTGGCTTCTCCTGCACAACCGTGACTGGCTGTACCGCAATCATTTCGATTTTTTTTGGCGATGCCATAACATTTTTCCATGCCTTGTACATTACCCATTTGCGTGGTGTCAGTGGCAGCATCGTTTGCTTTGGTTTCGGCGATGGCGGCACTATTTGCAACGCCCATCGTTAGCACGGCAGCAATTGCATTTATTATAATTTTATTGATCATTCTTCTTTTTCCTTATCAAAAACGCTATGAACAAAGTCGTGCGTAGTTTACAGGCCTTAGCGAGAAATGAAAACCATATAACTTGTGCATTAAATGACTAGGTATAATTTTTAACAAAATCAAAATTTAAAAATACTTCGGCTGGAAACGAAAGCCATCATCTGCGTAGCTAATGGCTTTATTTTAAGGGTTAAGCCATTTCAAACGTATCTTGAAAAACTTGACGACTGATGATGAGACGCATAATTTCATTCGTCCCTTCTAAAATTTGATGCACGCGCAAATCACGAAAAAAACGTTCGATGGGGTATTCGCGAATATAACCGTAGCCACCGTGCAATTGCAGGGCTTCATTACAAATATTGAAACAAGCATCGGTAGCGAATCGTTTTGCCATCGCGCAATGCATCACTAAATTAGGATCTTTGTGATCGAGTGAATGGGCTGCGCGATAAACCATGAGGCGTGCGGCATCTAATTGCGTCAGCATATCCGCAATACGAAATTGTAAGGCTTCAAAATCAGCCAGCTTAGTTTGAAATTGTTTGCGTTCTAACATGTACTGACGAGTGAGAGCGAGACAGTTTTTAGCGCCACCCAGTGAGCAGGCAGCGATATTTACCCGGCCGCCGTTTAAGGCAGATAAGGCAATTTTAAAACCCTCACCTTCTTTGCCAATTCGATTGTTGACCGGTACACGACAGTTTTCAAAAAACACCATGGTGGTGGGCTGACTATGCCATCCCAGTTTTTGTTCGCGTTTACCGAAACTTAATCCTGGACGGTCTTTTTCCACTAATACACACGAAATGCCTTGCGGACCAGCTTCACCGGTTCGCACCATGCACACATAAACGTCGCTGGTGGAACCACCTGAAATAAAGGCTTTCGCGCCATTTAATACATACTCATCGCCATCCCGTACCGCTGTTGTTTTTAAGGAAGCGGCATCGGAACCTGCATTGGGTTCGGTTAAACAATAGCTGCTGAGTAATTCCATGGTCGCGAGTTTAGGCAACCAGTGTTGGCGTAATGTTTCATCGGCATACGTATCAATCAACCAGCTCACCATATTGTGTATGGAAAGATAAGCTGCGGTGGAAGGACAAGCAGTAGAAAGCTCTTCAAATATGAGTGCGCTATCTACACGGCTTAATTCGGAACCGCCGACATCACTGCGCACATAAATGGCCGCCAAACCAAGCGAAGCCGCTTTGCGTAAGGTTTCAACGGGAAAGATATGATTTTCATCCCACTCTGCAGCAAAAGGCGCCATTTCATGCTCAGCAAATTCGCGCGCAGCTGATCGGATACTTATTTGATCATAAGTGAGATTAAAGTCCATTATTTACACTCCAGTTTGTTAGAAATAGCTTTAAATAGCTAATGTTATTCAATTACTTGCATGATGTATAGGGACATACCCGCAGGTTTAATTATTCACCCAAGCCCCTGTGTTACGCTTAATAAATAAAGCTAAATAAGACAAAAACAAAACAGAGGAGTATACCTATGGAGAGCAAAACGACCAGCAAAATTATGACGATGATAAAGGTATTTTTCTTCGTCGGTCTATCAACGATTGCTTTTAATGCTTATGCTGGCTGCGGCTGTAAATATCATGGTACGTATCATAAATACCAATATTATTGCAAATCGCAAGGTGGTATTTATTACGGCAACCCTAATCGTCCTTACACCATTTGGGTAAATGCCGGATATGATAGATACGGTTGCTGGCATGAAGGCTATTATCTTAAAATTCTTGGTTGTGTTAAATGCGGTGACCTTGTATGGGTTGGTGATCATTGGCAAGTTCGCCCATACCGTGTTGTCGTTGTTAACAAATAATCAGCCAATCAGATTTTCCGTCGCGAATTGATCAGACATCGTTTCGCGACGGCGAATCAAATGCAGTTTATCTCCCTCAATTAACACTTCTGGCGGCCGACATCGCGAATTATAGTTTGAGGCCATACTAAATCCATACGCACCTGCTGAATTGACCGCTAATAAATCGCCAGCCTCGAGCAGCAAGCTACGATCTTTGCCGAGAAAATCGGCTGATTCGCATACCGGTCCCGCAATATCATAGGGTTTGGCAGCGCCAGTCCGTTTTTCGACGGGTAAAATATCCTGCCAGGCATCATAAAGCGCCGGGCGAATTAAATCATTCATGCCTGCATCAACAATGGCAAAATTTCGCGTGGCATGGTGTTTCAAATATTCAACCCGCGTTAATAATACGCCTGCATTACCTACAATGGCGCGTCCGGGTTCCAGTATAATGTCTACTGGACAATCGGCTAATTTTTGTAAAATTAATTGTGCATAATCAGCAACGGAAGGCGGTTGTTCATGTTGATAAATAATTCCCAATCCGCCGCCAATATTGATATGCTGTAGCTTGATACCGATGGCCTGTAATTGTTGATATAGCGTGACCAGTTGATCCAGTGCGAGCGCAAAAGGAGTTAAGCTTACAATTTGTGAACCGATATGAGCAGCAATCCCCACCAGCTGTAAATGTGACTGAGTAGCGATAGATTTGCATAAAGAGAGGATTTCATTGCTGTCAATGCCAAATTTATTTTCGCTTCGTCCAGTTGAAATATGGGAGTGCGTTTGTGCATCGACG
>CAYUYG010000204.1:0-4263 GCA_964449125.1 uncultured Coxiellaceae bacterium
CGCGGCGGGAGTCGTTGTGACAATGGCCCAGTCGAATCGGGCGACCTTCGCGTGCAACGAATGTCCACCCACCTTCGTCCTTGACCAGCGTGACCGGTGTGTTGGCGTCGAGCTTACGTACGGCTCACCGCTCGGGATGACGAGCCGCTTCGCTACACGCAGCGGCCATAAGCTGCGCCCCGAGTGACCGAGGAGGCACGGCACTCGATGGCTGCCCCATTTGATTCATGCGGGCGCACGCGTTCATCAAGCCGGTTGCAATGGCTGTATCGGAATGGGTCAAGCACCCGCCACTGGGCGCAATAGTTTGCGCACCGTTCCGCGTAATTTTCCTGGGCGTTCGGGTACGAAAGAAGACAGTGTGTTTCTCTGCAGTCCGGAAACCGCCACGGCCGCGGCTTTGACAGGGGTGATCACTGACCCGCGTGAATTAGGCATACCCTATCCAACCGTCTATCCGCCGAAGAAAAAAATTATTAATAAAGTGATGATGCAACCGCCGTTACCACCGGATGAAGCATGCAATGTGAAATTGGTGAAAGGGCCGAATATCGCCATCTTACCCGTCTTGTCAGCGCTGCCGAGTGAGTTTGCGGCGACGGTTGCCTTGAAAGTAGGCGATAATATTTCGACAGATGAAATCATGCCAGCCGGTGCGCGTGTGCTGCCTTATCGCAGCAATATTCCAAAAATCAGTGAATTTGTGTTTGATATTGTTGATGAAACTTATGCCAAGCGGGCAAGTAATTTGCGCGATCAAGGCAAGTTTCATGCCATTATTGCCGGTGAAAATTACGGACAAGGCTCGAGTCGTGAGCACGCAGCACTCGCGCCGAAGTTTCTGGGCTTGCAGCTCGTGATTGCTAAAAGTTTTGCGCGCATCCACTGGGAAAATTTAATTAATTTTGGTGTATTGCCGCTGACATTTGTCAACCCGGATGATTATCAGCGCCTACAACAAGGCGATATGATTGTGATCTTGGATGTGGTGAGCTTGCTTAAAATGAGTGATGAATTAACGGTGCGCATTGAAAATAAAAATATTGATGTCGCGTTAAAACACCGATTATCTAAGCGACAAATTGATATCCTCGCTGCCGGTGGTTTGATTAATTGGGTGAAGAACGCTTCATCTTGATAATGATATTTCTCGATAACAAACCTAAGTTGGGCTGCTCCCGCAAAAAACGCGGGCTTAGCCCAACCTACAAGTGCCGTCTTTGCGAGGCCACTGTGACCGAAGCAATCCAGTAACAAATGTAGGTTGGGCTGAGTGTGCGAAGCCCAACGCAAGGCATCACGCCGCCCTACACCCTATCCGTTACTGCGTGCACTTTCTCGGGGGAGGGTGGAAGTAGTCGCCACTACGGGTGACAAGCCGCTATAAACAAGCTTATAATGCCCCTCCAGTTCAAAATATAGACACGCCATGAAGTTTATTGAACACGCCAAAGAAGGTTTATCGAACCTTTATTTTTCCAAGCTGCGTTCCATGCTGGCCTTGTTAGGTGTCATGGTGGGTACGGCGTCAGTCGTTGCAATGGTATTGGGCGGCCAGCTGGCGACCAATGAAGCGTTGCGACAATTTAAATCGCTTGGAACAGATTTGCTGGCGGTTTCCATTAATTCAACAGAAGAATCTTTGTCATCGACCGGGAAGGCAGAAAACTTAGGCCTGCAGGATGTATTGGAATTACCTAAGCTGACTGATGATATTGTTGCTTCCGCGCCTTATACACAATTGTTTCAACCCATTTATTACAATGGCATCTCCATTAATGCGATTGTATTGGGAGTGACAGATAGTTTTGCAGACATTGTGCATGTCAAGTTACAGGATGGCCGCATGGTGTCGCTGCTCGACAAATATGAATACTATTGCGTGATTGGCCATGATGTTTATGTGGCGATGAAAAAAATAACTGGTGTCGATCCTGTGGGGCAACAATTACAAATAGGTAAACAGATTTTTGTCATTGTCGGCGTAGCGGAACAATGGCCGGAAAACAGTTTTGTCTACGCCAATATTGATAGCTCTGTCTTGGTGCCAATCATGGCCTCCATGGCAATAAGCAAATACGCCAATATCAACAATATCATCATGCGTTTGACGCCGGATGCGAATATTCAACGTGTCACTGAGGTCATCACTCAGCACATCAAACAGCAAGTGCCAGGTAAATTACCTTCTTTTCGCAGTGCAAAAGAATTAATCGCTAAAATGAAAAAACAAAGCGATATTTTAACAATTTTTTTGGGTTTGATTGGCGGCATTTCGTTGATTGTGGGCGGTATTGGCGTCATGAATATTATGCTGGTATCGGTGATTGAACGGCGCAAAGAAATTGGTATTCGACTTGCTGTTGGCGCAAAACGGAAAGACATTGCCGCTTTATTTTTGGCCGAAGCCATTATGTTGTCACTGGTTGGTGGCACCTCAGGCGTGATTATTGGTATTGTTATTGCTTATTTGATTGCTTTATTTTCTGATTGGCAATTTACCTTATTTTTATTGGCGCCATTGACGGGCTTTTCCGTTTCAGTCGCCGTCGGTATCTTCTTTGGTTTTTACCCAGCGTATCTTGCTTCTAAGCTTGACCCAATCGAGGCCCTTCGCTCTGACTAGATTCAGAAGATAAGTTTTTGGTTAACTGCTCTTTAAGTAGGGGAAGAATGGCTTGTAAGAAATCAAAAATTTTTTTTGGATCTTTATCGCCTAAGTTACGCGCAAACTTCCTACTATGCATTCTCTCGTACAATGTATATGTGATGATAATTTTTTCCAGTTTCTCATATTTTTTTAATAAATCCAGACTCGCAAAGTGAGCAAGATGCTGGGTCTCCAGCGGAATGTCAATTGTGCGCGGCCCTCCTATTGGAATAATACTCCAAAAAGAAAAGGGTTCTGGTTGGCAAGCGTAGATAAATGTAATGTAAGCTTTATCCGTTAGGGCTAACATAATGCGCAACACTAAGTCCATCACCGTATTCAAATACGGTTTAAGTATGCCTTCGTCAAGCTGTGCCCAATTAAGCAAATTCTGCAATTTTTTTAAATTGCTAATGGTCTTCTCAACACACTGCTGCGTGCTGGTCAACTTTGTTATGTCGTTGAGATCAGATTCTATTATATTTAGAGTTGGAATAATTATTTGTTGTGAAAACATAAATTCTCAATAATATTTTTGTAATAGCACTGATTTTGTAAGTAATGCTTTTTGTTCCGCATCCCAAGTTTCATGGATCCGACCTTCTTTAAGCATAAGGATGCGATTTCCGTATTGCAAAGCAATATCCAAATCGTGCGTGGTTAGTATGCAAGTTATATGATGGCGCTCAATCATATTTTTGGTTAATTCCATAATTTGCTGCGAAGTTTTTGGATCAAGTGCACTGGTATGCTCATCCAGTAGTAATAAGCTTGGGGTATCCAGTAAACACAAAGCAAGCGCTAGGGCTTGTTTCTCACCGCCCGATAAACGACTAACGGGCATGTTTAATTTAGTCGCCAGATTAGGATTAAATTCACTAAGATAGCTGGTCAGATTTTCTTTTTCCTGTTTGCGGGAAAAAGCAGCCTTGCGTTTGACAAGCAAATAATTTTCAAAAATGGTTAATGAAGGAAAAACAGAGTCATCACAATTTTGGGTAAGGATCGCGATCGATCGTTTTTGATTGGGAAGACAATGAATTTCCCCTTTGCCTGGGGTCAATTGGCCTTGAATTAATTTTAATAAAGTACTTTTTCCCGAACCATTACTGCCCAGCAAAATCACAAAATCACCTTGATTTACCGTGTAGTTGATATTGGTCAAAGCAGGCTGAGTAGCATGGGGATGACGTAAACCAATATTTTTTAAGCTAAGAATACTCATACCGTGCTCCGTTTAACAGGTTTGACGGCGACGCGCAAAAAGATAATCAAGAGTAATCCCAGCATCAATTTTAAATAAGTGGGATCAATGTCGAGACGCAATAATAAATTGAGCACGAAATAATAAAACACCACACCGATTAGACAAGCAATAAATTCGGCGCCAAGTCGCAAATGTTTTTTTCGGTAAAATCGACTTACTAATTGTTGACCGAGAATAATCGCGCCAATGCCGGTTAAGGTCATGCCAAGCCCCATGCCGACATCCGCGTAACCAACGGTTTGTGCTGTTAAACAGCCAGCGGCCGCTGCGAGCATATTCGTGATGGCAAAGCCCAGTAAGCGATGATTTTCAATATCTTTACCTAAGCGTTGAAAAAGAGCAGGAA
>CAYUYG010000205.1:0-4258 GCA_964449125.1 uncultured Coxiellaceae bacterium
CCATTTCACCTTCAATTTCCGCTTTCGGGGTCAAGGCTGCAACCGAGTCAATGACAATGACATCAATCGCACTGGAACGTACCAGCATGTCGGCAATCTCAAGTGCCTGCTCGCCTGTGTCTGGCTGAGAGATCAAAAGATCATCAACATTGACGCCAAGGCGTTTGGCATAATTCGGATCAAGTGCGTGTTCCGCGTCAATAAACGCAGCAGTACCGCCTTTTTTCTGGCATTCCGCAATGACTTGTAATGTGAGGGTTGTTTTACCAGAGGATTCAGGGCCGTAGATTTCAACGATGCGGCCTTTCGGCAAGCCGCCAATACCCAGTGCAATATCGAGCGAAAGGGAGCCAGTGGAGATTTCTTCAATATCTGGAAGCTTGGTTGCATCATCACCTAAGCGCATGACCGAACCTTTACCAAATTGACGTTCGATCTGGCTAAGAGCTGCCGCGAGTGCTTTTTTCTTGTTGTCTTCCATAGTGTGGTCCTTATTAATTGCTGTGATTTCCTTGCCCCGTCAGTCATGCGGGCAGGAAGCTTTAGAATGCGGGAGAATTTATATATACCTGTTTATCTCCTCAAAATAAAGGGGAATCAATGAAAAAAAAGATTAGTTATTCTTGCCGCTGTTTAATATTTTATTAATAATTCATGGCTTACAATTTGCAGTTAAATAAAATTATAAAAAAACGGGAAATTATTAGCTACATTAAAGGAGAATAGCAAATGACCACCACGCGTACACCAGTCACACAAACCCCTGAGGTAGATGCACAAGCTATCGAGATAACTGAGAGCTCCGTTGGTCCTGGTCATTTACCTGACCCACCAAGCGGTGATGAAGATGAAGACAGTGAGAATAGTGAAGAGATCGAAGTGTTTGACGATTTTTTGCTCGATACCAGTGATCAGGAATTTCGCTATTCCTTGTCGCAGAGAGTAGGACAGCTAGGTTACAACCTCACTGCTGCGGGTTCATTAGCGACAGCCCTTAGCGGATTTTTTCCCACGCCCATGCCTTATATTTTTGCACCCTTGCTTTATAAAGCAGGGTCAGATGTACTCAGCATTACGCATGACTTATTCGATACCGCACATCCAGTAAAAAATTGGCACGAGTTGGGAGCAGGTGCTGCGACAAGACGCCTATGTATTAAAGCGCTGGGCTGGACGACGGTAGCGATTGTTGGTCTAACTGCGAATGAACTGAAAGGCAAGCCAGTCTCTGCGCGAGCCATTGGGGTGGCGGTGCCGTCTGTTGATGATGAGATGGCCATGATCCCAATTGTCAGTATTTCAGCGGTCATTTTGAGTAAAGGCGTGGAATGGGGGGTAGAAAAAATACAAAATTGCCTCGTCGAAAAAGTTGAAGTAAAACTTGAACGCAATCCTGAATTAAAAGCCTGGCAGTTGGCGGGTGGATATGTTGTTCAGGGATTAACCATCACTGCTGCAACGGGTACGGTCTTTATGTATACCCTTTATGCGGGCGATGTGAGAACCGCATTGAATACGAATACACAAATGATGGAAACATTAGCTGCGATCGCTTTTTTTCAATTATGGGAACGATTGGCTTATGTTCCTCGTCCTTTCTCAGCCATCAAAACCGAAACACCGACACAGGCATTGGTGGTACCTGGGCCGCAGCGCGATGAGTTGGTTCAGATCTATCATCCCATGACAACGGCTGAAATAGCCTGGGAAGCGGGTAAGAATTCACTGCGGGAAATGCTGTCATTTGGTTCAGCTTATGGGATGGGGAAACTCTATTTTTCATTTATCATGCCGGAGCTTAATAATTCTGAAACCTTTGCCCCTGAGCAAGAAGCTCAAATGGCTTACGTTGATCAAATAGTGGGAGCAACGGTGATGGTGGGTTCGTATTATCTTAGCAAGGTAGCATATGAGGCGGGTCCGACGATTGCATCAGGGGTAACATCGACTGCCAGAAAAGTTTCTGAGTGGGCTAGTTTTTTTAGGCCAAGAAGAAACGCGCCTGTTGAAGGAGAAAGTCTGCTGGCCGATGTAGAGCAAGGTGGATTAAGGCCTGGATCATCACGTACTTAATGAGTCAGTCAAAGGTGTGCTAAAGAGCACACCTTATCAGCTATCATCATAAGATCGCTAATAGAACGCTCAAAGCTTGTTCAATGGCTTGCTGACGAATGCTTTGCCTGTCGCCCTCGAAATGATACTGCTTGGTTAGCGTAGTGACGCTGTGTGACCAGGCTAACCAAACGGTTCCAACCGGTTTATCGGGGGTGCCGCCACCAGGTCCGGCGACGCCGGTAATGGCAATGCTAACATCAGCAGCGCTGTATGTGAGGGCACCATCAGCCATCTCATTAACGACTTCTTCACTCACTGCACCAAATTCTTCCAGTGTTTCCGAGCTGACACCAAGCATGTCGATTTTCGCGCTATTGCTATAGGTGACAAAACCGCGCTCAAACCACTCTGAACTACCTGGAACACTCGTTAACCAATAGCTTAAGCCACCGCCTGTGCAGGACTCAGCAGTTGCAAGTAGAAGGCCGCGTTCTTTCAAGACATTGCCCGCGTCGATTGCCAATTTTTCAATGGTAATGGTCAAGTTCATCCCTTAATATTCATACAAAATAATAACCGGATCTTCTGGAACAAGGGAAGCATGACATGGCGCAAGCAACGAGTCACCTGCAAACAGAACATACACCCATGATGCAGCAATATTTGCGCATCAAAGCGGATCATCCTGGTACTTTGCTTTTTTATCGTATGGGCGATTTTTACGAATTATTTTTTGATGATGCGCAAAAAGCAGCGAGACTACTGGATATCACACTGACAGCGCGCGGCCAGTCAGCGGGGAAACCTATTCCCATGGCGGGGGTGCCGTTTCATTCAGCGGAAGCGTATATCGCAAAACTCATTCGCCAAGGCTTATCCGTTGCTATTTGCGAACAAATAGGCGATCCCAAAACCAGTACCGGTCCAGTTGAGCGCCAGGTTGTCCGTATTTTAACGCCGGGTACGGTGAGTGATGCAGCATTTCTCGAAGCGAATCAGGACAATGTATTGCTTGCGTTGCATGCGCAAGGAGATTGTTATGGATTGGCTGCACTGGATATCAGTGGTGGTCGTTTTTTATTGCTAGAAGTGAATGGTGATGAAGCGCTTGCCGGTGAACTGGCGCGCTTAAAGCCTGCAGAATTATTAATAAGTGATGAGTACGAGCATACCTTGCTGCAGGATTTTCAACATCAATTACGCAGACGAATGCCGTGGGAATTTGATTATGAGGCTTCGGTGCGTTTGTTGATTGAACAAATGCAAGTTTACGATTTGCATGGTTTTGGCTGCCAGGAAATGAACACTGCTTTATGCGCAGCCGGTGCTTTATTGCAATACGCGAAAGAAACTCAGCGTGCAGCGATGCCGCATGTGCGCAGCATTCAAGTTGAAAAACGCGAAGATAGTTTGATTTTAGATGCTGCTTCTCGACGCAATCTGGAACTTGTTTCTAATTTATCAGGAGGTGAGGAAAATACCTTGTCTGCGGTCCTAGATTGTACGCAAACAGCCATGGGAAGCCGTTTGTTGAAGCGCTGGATCAATCGACCATTGCGTGATACGTCAATTTTACGTGAACGTCAGGAATGCGTATTACAATTACAATCTGTGTATGCCGTGTCACAAAAAAACTTGCGTGGTATAGCCGATCTCGAAAGAATTTTATCACGTATTGCACTTAAAACAGCACGTCCGAGAGATTTATTGGCCATGCGCGATACGTTTGCTTTACTGCCGCCCTTGCGCCAATCTTTTAGTGATTTATCGGCGCAACGTTTACAGCATTTACAGGCAGAAATACAAGAATTCCCTGATCTGTATGGCTTGCTGACAAGCGCCATCGTGGATAATCCGCCAGTGACTATTCGTGATGGGGGTGTCATTGCGCGCGGGTATGATGCTGAGCTCGATGAGTTATTGGCTTTAAGTGAAAATGCCGGTGATTATTTAGTGCAATTGGAAGAACAAGAAAAGCAACGCACCGGCTTTTCCACTTTGAAAGTGGGTTACAATCGTGTTCACGGTTATTATATTGAAATAAGTCGTCTACAAGCAGTAAATGTACCGACGGATTATATTCGCCGACAAACCTTAAAAAATGCAGAGCGTTTTATTACGCCAGAATTAAAAGCATTTGAAGAAAAAGCATTAAGTGCGCGTGATCGAGCACTTGCACGTGAAAAAATATTGTATGAAGCAT
>CAYUYG010000206.1:0-4237 GCA_964449125.1 uncultured Coxiellaceae bacterium
AAATTTGGAAATCATCCTTATTAAAATTTGCAATCGATGGTTTGTTGTGGATTTGAAGACGAGGTAATTCCGCTTCCAGTTGTTTCATGGCCAATTGATTAAATGCAATACTTTTGTGTACATGATCTTGATCACGTAATGCAGCGCAAGCGGCTTTCGCCGCAATAGAATTGACATTAAATGGTAAGCGCGCGCGATTTAAAATATCGGCAATTTCAGGCGAGGAAACTGCGTAGCCTAAGCGTAGGGCAGCGAGACCATACACTTTAGAAAAGGTGCGGGTAATGACGAGATTGGGATAATGTTTAAGATAGTTTAGTGCATGTGGGTAATCGTCACTGGTAATGTATTCTGAATAAGCTTCATCGATGACGACTAGGATATGCGCCGGAACCGATTTCATGAGCGTTTCAAAATCCTCTCGGTTCGTGTACGTACCGGTTGGATTATTGGGATTGACTAAAAATATGACGCGGGTTTTTTCATCGATTGCATTAAGCATCGCACGAATATCATGTCCCCAGTTATTTGCGGGGGCGGTTTTAATCGTCACACCATAACTCTGCAACAAAAGCGGGATCGTTAAAAATGCATATTGCGAAATGACTGCGCTATCACCTTTATGCAAATAAGCCTTGATAATAATTTCCAATACATTTTCTGAACCATTGCCCAAGGTTAACTGCGCGGGTTCAACTTTTAAAAAAGTTGATAAGGATTGTTTCACTTCAAAACAACCACCGTCTGGATAAATATGCGCATTAAGCAAGGCTTGCTGAGCTGAATAAATGACAACCGGGCTGGCACCTAAAGGATTTTCATTACTTGCCAGTTTAATAGAAGACTTAATACCTAATTCACGTTCTAATTCTTCAATGGGCTTACCGGGTTGGTACGGAATTAATTCACGTATGCTGTTATTTGCAAGTGCTCGAAAATCAAATTGGTTGCGATCATTGATCATGCTGGAATCTCCACGGGCACAGCTTTGTTAAAGGCTGGCTGTTGTTGGCAGTGCTCATCAATTCGGACGAGCGTTGGATAAGGAGTCAGATCGCAAGCGAAACGACGCGCGTTAAACATTTGCGGTACGAGACAAATATCAGCTAGCGTAGGCGTTTCACCAAAACAAAAAGGACCCGATGTCTTATACATTTGCAATTGTTTTTCAAGTCCATCCAGACCTTTTGCAATCCAGTGTTGGTACCAGAGATTTTTCTTTTGTTCTGACACATTTAATTCGCGAGTAAGATAGGTCAGGACGCGTAAGTTATTGAGGGGATGGATGTCTGCGGCTATTGATAAAGCGAAGGCACGTACGAGTGCTTTTTTAAATGGATCATCGGGAAGTAACGCGGGCATTGGATGACAATCTTCCAGGTATTCAATGATTGCCAGCGATTGCGTTAACACCTTATTTTCATCTTGCAAGGCAGGCACCAGACTATGCGGGTTAATTTGTCGATACTGCGCAGAGAATTGTTGACCACCATCGTGCACCAAATGGATAGGAATCATTTCATAATCGAGTTTTTTTAAATTAAGCGCAATTCGGACCCGAAAACTCGCACTTGATCGAAAATAGTCATAAAGTTTTAGCATACAGTTTCTTTCGCGGTTGCAGTGACGACGATTTGTTCGATAGCGCCAAAAATGGATTCACGTGCTTCATTAAACATTTCGATACGAACGCGATCACCAGGCTGCATGAAAGGTGTGCTGGCTTTGCCAGTCGCAACAATTTCTAACATGCGTTTTTCAGCGAGACATGATGAACCTTTGGAGCGGTCATAATTGGAGACGGTGCCAGATCCAATAATACTACCCGCAGCTAAGGAACGCGTTTTGGCAGCATGGGCGATGAGTGTTGGAAAATCAAATGTCATATCCACACCAGCATCAGGTTCACCAAATAGCTGTCCATTGAAATGCGTGACAAGTGGTAAATGCAGTTTGCTACCATCCCACGCGGTGCCTAATTCATCTGGCGTCACGGCAACGGGTGAAAAAGCACTGGAAGGTTTGCTTTGAAAAAAACCAAAGCCCTTCGCCAGTTCATCCGGAATTAAATTACGTAAAGAAACATCATTAACCAGCATGAATAAACAAATGGTTTGTTGCGCTTCTTCTTTTAAGATGCCTTGTTTTACATCAGTGGTAATGACCGCGACCTCTGATTCAAAATCAAGACCCCACTGTACATCAGCCAAGGGAATAGCATCACGTGGTCCGAGAAAAGTATCGGAACCACCTTGATACATCAGCGGATCATGCCAGAAATTATCAGGCAGCACAGCGCCGCGTGCTTTTCTGACTAATTCAACATGATTGACGTAAGCACTGCCATCTGCCCATTGATACGCCCGTGGAAGCGGTGCAGCGATAGCCTGTTCTAAAAAAACAATCGCATTGATTAATTGTTTCTTATTTAGCTGCGCATACACTTCTTCCAGTTGTGACTGGCAAATTGTCCAGTGATCCAGTGCATATTGCAGGGTTGGCGCAATATCGTTGACAACAATAGCACAGCTTAAGTCTTGGCTAACGACGACCAATTGACCATCCCGAGTTTGATTTTTTAAGGTTGCAAGTTTCATGTTTGCTCTTCTACAGTTAAGACGCCGCGGCGAATTTGGTCTAATTCGATGGATTCAAACAGGGCACGGAAATTACCTTCACCAAAACCTTCATCACCTTTGCGCTGAATAATTTCAAAAAACACAGGACCCAGCATATTTTTAGTAAAAATTTGCAGTAATAGTTTTTTATTTTTTTGCGTATCACCATCTAATAAAATGCGGTGTTTTTTCAATTCCGCAAGCGGTTCACCGTGTTGCGGCAAACGTTTATCGATCAGTTCGTAATACGTTTCGGGTGTATCTAAAAAATCAAGTCCATCTTGACGCAGCGTCGAGACGCTGTGATAAATATCGTTGGTACCGAGCGCAATATGCTGTATTCCTTCGCCGTTAAAATCACGCAGAAATTCTTCAATTTGCGATTTGTCATCTGATGATTCATTCAGTGGAATACGAATTTTAGTACACGGACTCGTCATTGCCTTACTTTTTAAGCCCGTTACTTTACCTTCAATATCAAAATAGCGGATTTCACGAAAATTAAAAATTCGCGTATAAAAATCAGCCCATTCAGCCATGTTGCCACGATGTAAATTATGCGTAACGTGATCGATGTAAGTTAAACCTGTATTTTTTGGTGGTATCGATGCCAATGATTTAAAATGATGTGCATAATTAGCTCGATCAGATTGATGTTCTACAAAATAAATTAGACTGCCGCCAACACCGTAAATGGTGGGAATGTCATAAACTTTTTGCTCGTCGCGAGCTTCGTAATTCGTTGCGCCATTTGCAAGTGCGTGACGATGGGCAGCGTGAGCATCGTGTACGCGAAAACCCATTGCAGAAACACAAGCACCATGCACGTTAGCAAATTTGCTGGCCATGCTATTGGAGGTTAAGTTAATGAGAAAACGAATATCATGTTGTTGATAGATTGTTACGTCGTGTGCATGATGTTTTGCAACAGCAATGAATCCCATGGATTCAAATTGTTGTGCAAGTTTAGCGGGGTCATTCGTTGTGAATTCGAGAAAATCAAAACCATCCGTACCTGCAGGATTATGCGAATGCATGCAGCGCTCCTTATATGAATGATAAGCATGTTAATGGATCATGCAAGATATGTCACTAGTTACCCAAATCATACTAAGGGAAGATTTAAAAAAAACCAGCGCGGGTGCGCTGGTTTTGGGTTGTCGTTAAGCGATTAAACGGAGTGCCATACACCTCTTGCATCTGGGCAGGCTACGCCGTAAACACGTTGATGTTTACCTTTAATCACCGCTGTTGTATAAAACTTACGACAATTTGGATTGCCGTTCACGGTGAGACGACTCGTTGGAACAACTGTATACGTTACTCCGGTTTTTTTGTTGACCCAATGCGTTGGTTGGCCAGATGGATTGCTCATCGCATTGTTCATTGTGGTTTTGTCAGTACTGTCCATGGAATTACCAACTACACCGCCGATTAATGCACCAACGATTGCACCACCAGCAATTGCAGCTCCGCCGCCAAGGGCGCTGCCTATGAGACCACCACTGACCGCGCCAACACCCGCTCCGATACCCGTATTTTCGCCTGTTGTGTTTGTGCTGCAACCTGCTAATCCTGCTAAGGTGATACTAACCATGATGATGAGAGACTTGATTAAT
>CAYUYG010000207.1:0-4231 GCA_964449125.1 uncultured Coxiellaceae bacterium
TGCGTGAATATAGTGGTACACTTCGTTGGGCAGCTAAACTACTGTGTGGGGCGTTAGGGTTGCCGGCAGTTGCACCGCTTGCGATTGCATCCAATATGCTGGATATAATTTTCAAGGGTGCATGGGAAATTTTTAAGCATTCGTTACTGTCGATAGGATACAACTGAAAGCGCACGTTCAATATTGTTTTAGGGGGTTATGGCGTACTCGCTGACAAGCGATATCCCTATACGGATCCACGGCATTGGGCGATCAAAATTATTTTTGGATTAGTGACCTTGCCAGTGGTCGTGCCGCTTGCAATGGTTTCCAATGCATTTGATGTGGTTTGGAGCGGTCTATGGCAGGTGATAAAACAATCTTCCTTGTCACTGTTTTTCAATATTAATCGCACCTACAACATTATTCTTGGCCAATACGGTATGTTTTGTGGCCGCAGTGAACTCGAAGACGAACGCCATTGGGCGGTGAGGCTTGTATTTGGCGCATTGACCTTGCCCGTGGTCGCCCCCATCGTTATTGCGACGAATGTACTCGATCTGATGGTCACTGGTATAAAACAATTTTTTAAACAATCATTCTTGTCCATTAACTATAATTTAGCTCGTTTGTTTAATATTGTGTTGGGCGATTTAGGGTTATTTGGAGAACGTCGTCAGTATGGTGATAAACGTCACTGGATGGTCAAAGGATTATTTGGCGCATTAACGCTGCCGGTAGTTGCTCCGCTTGCACTACTGACTAATAGCCTTGATTTAGTCGGCGCTTATTTTAAACATTGGCGCAATACTATCGTAAAGCCAGCTATTCTGATCACGGGTGTGATTGCTTTCACCACCTTAGCCATTCCGACTTTTGTGCTGCGTAAAACACTCAAAGGTGTTTATAACTGTTTAGTACAGCCGTTCGTGGATTGTGCTCAAGGCAGAATGCCGAGTGTGGGTAAATTTTTCAAAAATGGGTTAGCAGTAGCAACACTCGGGACTTCCTCACTGGTTTTGAAAATGGTGAAATCTTGTTTTGGCTACAATAACCGTTTTGGTCGTGATTATCGCGAAGTGCCAAAAAATGACGACGAGGAAACGTTACTTACCACCCCTTATGTAGAAGCCCAACGACGTTTCCGCGCTGCTATTGATTTAGCGAAAGGTGGAAAATTTCCGGGCGTCACTGACACCATGCGTTTTTGCCGTCCTGTTATCCGTTTATTTTATGGATTTCGTCATAAAGCAGAAGAAATTCTGAAAGCCATACATGATGAGTATCAAATTTATGCTTCAAAAAACCTAAAAAAAGAGAAAGATACGTCGTTATTAAGTATCAATAGTTTTTTTGCTTCGAATCGATTTACGCGTGTGAATGCAAAAATCGAAAAAGATTTACGTCCAGGAGAAGAAAAAGTTTTGGAGGCCGTAAAAAAATATCTGCGTCCTGGATTGGCAAGTTAATTTTTTCTGCTCACCTTGCCCGGTACCATTTTAGTGCCGGGCTTTTTTTAGGGATGACCCTACTCCTTGCTTGACTCTATTTTCCCTCATCGCTAATCTTGTTGCCTATCTAAATGACAGCATGTTTACCAGAACGCCGAGACGAGTAAAAACTTGGCTGCTTGCTGCAAGTTTTATAAAAAGGGAGTTCCAGTAGTGAAGATAATTGATCGTTTTGAAGTCCCCTATTACCAATATCTGGATGAAAACGGCCAGCTGGCTGATGAAATTCCGCCGTTAGCGGAAGATAAGGATGCATTGGTAAATTTATACCGTTTAATGGTAGTGGTGCGCACCATGGATGCCAAGGCAATTGCTTTACAGCGCACGGGTAAATTGGGCACGTATCCTTCTACACGCGGTCAGGAAGCTGTATTTGTTGGCGTCGGTAAGGCAATGGCCAAAAAAGATATTTTTGTGCCGTATTACCGAGACATGGGTACATTAGTGCAGCGTGGCGTCAAATTATCGCAAGTATTGCAATACTGGGGTGGTGATGAACGCGGAAACGTTTTTGAAGATAGTGACGATTTTCCATTTAGCGTGCCCGTTGGCAGTCAACCGCTGCATGCTGCAGGTGCTGCTTTCGCTGTAAAATATAAAAAAGAAACTCGTGCTGTCGTATCCATGTGTGGCGAAGGTGCCACGTCGCAGGGCGATTTTTACGAAGCCATGAATGTGGCAGGGGTGTGGAAGCTGCCCGTGGTGTTTGTCGTTTGTAATAATCAGTGGGCAATTTCAGTTCCGCGTCATATGCAAACTGCTGCGCACACCATTGCACAAAAAGCCATTGCAGCCGGTTTTAACGGCGAACAAGTAGATGGCAATGATATTATTGCTGTCGTGCATCGCACGCAGGAAGCATTGAAAGCTGCGCGTGAACGCAATGAACCACATCTTTTGGAAATGATCTGCTACCGGCAACACGATCACACCACAGCCGATGATGCCAGGCGGTATGAGCCAGTGAATCAACGCGATGAGGAATGGAAAAAAGAACCCGTAGCTCGTTTGCGTGCTCATCTTGAGAAAATTGGTGCGTGGTCGGAGCAGCAGGAAGAAGTACTCCGTACTGACTGCGCAGAACAAGTGGAGGCAGCAGTGCAAGAATATCTTAGCGTCAAACCGCAGCCGCTTGAATCCATGTTTGATTACTTATATGCGGAATTACCCAAAGCTTATGTGTCACAACGTGACATGCTTAAGGATGTGGAGAACGTTGTTCATGGCTGAAATAACATTAGTTGAAGCAGTTAATCTGGCGCTGGCGCATGAAATGCAAGCGGATAAAGATGTTCTCGTGATAGGCGAGGATGTAGGCAAAGATGGCGGTGTGTTTCGCGCCACGGTGGGATTGCTGGACAAGTTTGGTCCTGAACGGGTGGTTGATACCCCGCTTGCAGAATCCATGATCGGCGGTCTGGCAGTGGGCATGGCGGTGCGCGGTTTAAAGCCCGTTGCTGAATTTCAGTTTATGGGATTTATTTATCCGGCCATGGATCAAATTGTTAATCATGCTGCCCGTATTCGCAATCGCACACGCGGACGTTTTCATTGTCCTGTTGTGTTCAGAACACCCTTTGGTGCAGGCATTCATGCGCCAGAGCATCATTCGGAAAGTACAGAAGCCTATTTTGCGCATACACCAGGCGTACGTGTTGTTATTCCTTCTTCGCCTGCGCGGGCATACGGTTTATTACTTGCTGCGATTCGCGATCCTGATCCAGTAATTTTTCTTGAGCCCTCGCGTTTATATCGTTATGCAAAACAAAATGTGACGGATGATGGTAAAGCTTTACCACTGGATGTGTGTTTCACACTGCGAGTTGGGGAAGATGTGACACTCGTGACTTGGGGTGCCATGGTCAAGGAAACATTGGCGGCGGCGGATGCTTTAAACCAACAAGGCATTAGTACTGATGTGATTGACGTCGCGACTATCAAACCACTGGATATGGAAACAATTCTGAGTTCAGTGGAAAAAACCGGTCGGTGTGTCGTCATTCACGAGGCACCGTTGACCTGTGGTGTCGGTGCCGAAATTATGGCGCAAATTGCTGAGCATGCCTTATTTTCATTAAAAGCCCCCCCGATGCGTGTTGCGGGATTTGATACCATCGTGCCGTATGCCAAACTGGAAAAATACTATATTCCAAGTGAGAAAAGAATTACTGATGCTGTTCATCGATTAATGGAGTTCGCATGAAAATTTTTCATTTACCCGATTTGGGAGAAGGCTTGGCGGAAGCCGAAATTCGCGAGTGGTATGTTAAAGACGGCGATATGGTTAAAGTGGACCAACCGTTGGTTTCCATGGAAACTGCGAAAGCAGTCGTGGATGTTCCTTCACCGTATGCTGGAAAAATTGTGCAATTGCATGGTAAGGCAAACGATATTATTCCTACTGGTGCACCACTGATCAGCTTCGAAACCGCGGACAGTAAAGCCGATAGCTCCAAAGGAAGTGTAGTCGGAGCATTGGAAGAAAGTTCCAGGAATTGGGACGAAGGTAATGTGATTATTGGAGCAGCCAAACCACGTACCGCAGCCGTTAAAGCCATGCCTGCTGCGCGTGTATTAGCGAATCAATTGCATGTTGATCTGACCCAAGTCACCCCAACCGGTCCGCAAGGTCTCATCACGCCTGAAGATGTCAAACAATTTCTGGAGCAAAAAGGAACGACGACGAGTAGCAAATCCAGTTTGCCAGGTGAAACTCAGGCATTGCACGGTGTGAAACGCGC
>CAYUYG010000208.1:0-4224 GCA_964449125.1 uncultured Coxiellaceae bacterium
AATACTGGATGGCGTGTTTGTTAATGGTTCAGGTCGCGCAATACGTTGGCTTGCACAAGCTGGTCGTCTTTTACAATCCGGTTATATTTATCAATACGCGCTCGCCATGGTTCTTGGCGTGTTAGTCTTTTTAGCTTGGTACGTGGGGTTTTCACATGTTTGAGCATTTTCCCATTTTAACATTATTGACTTGGTTGCCAGTGGTGGGCGCGATACTGGTATTGTGTACTGGCGGCGATAAGCATGCTAATACAGCGCGCGGTATTGCGGTTGTGGTCAGCGTTCTCAATTTATTGCTCTGCATACCCTTGTATCTTGCTTTTGATCCCGGTCGTTATGATATGCAATTCCTAGAAGATCATTTATGGATTAATGTGTATCAAATCCATTATGCCATGGGCATTGACGGTATTTCTTTGGTAATGGTCATTCTGACTAATTTTACCGGTTTATTAGTCGTGATTGCGGGCCTGCATTCAATTAAAAAACGCGTCGCGCAATACATGGCAGCTTTTCTGACCATGCAAGGCATGATCGTCGGTGTCTTTTGCGCGATGGATGCCATTTTATTTTACGTGTTCTGGGAAGGCATGCTCATCCCGATGTATTTATCCATCGGCATGTGGGGTAGTGCAAATCGTTCGTATGCATCGATCAAATTCTTCCTATTTACCTTCTTGGGTTCGATCTTAATGCTGGTTGCTTTGATTTATCTCTATCATCAATCCGGTAGTTTTATGATTCAAAGTTTTTATGGTTTACCACTGGACCTCAAAACTCAGGAATGGCTGTTTTTTGCATTTTTACTGGCGTTTGCGGTTAAAGTACCGATGTGGCCGGTGCATACGTGGTTACCTGACGCGCATACTGAAGCACCGGCAGGTGGTTCCGTGGTATTAGCGGCGTTGATGTTAAAACTCGGTATTTACGGATTCTTACGTTTTAGTATGCCGATTACACCGTTTGCTTGCGAAAAATTGGCCTGGGTCATGATTGTTCTCTCACTCATTGCCATTATTTATATTGGCTTGATTGCGATAGTCCAGTCAGATATGAAAAAACTGATCGCGTATTCTTCGATCGCGCACATGGGTTTTGCAACGCTAGGTTGTTTCATGGTGTATGACATTGTCTCGCACATGCATACTCTTCAAGATGCCTACATGAGTCTGGAAGGTGCGGTGATTCAAATGGTTGCGCACGCGTTTGGTTCAGGTGCTATGTTTTTGGGCGTCGGCATGTTAGCAGACCGCTTTTATAATCACAGCCGATTGATTAAAGATTACGGCGGCGTGGCCAATACCATGCCGATTTTTGCAGCCTTTTTTATGCTATTTGCCATGTCGAATGTTGGCTTACCCGGCACGGCAGGTTTTGTGGGTGAATTCATGATTATCATGAGTGCGTTCCAGTCGCATTTTTGGGTGGCGATGTTTGCTTCGATGACTTTGATTTTAAGCGCCTCCTATACTTTGTGGATGTATAAACGCATCTTTTTTGGTCCGGTGGGCAATCAATACGTTGCTGAATTTCAAGACATCAGCTGGACAGAAAAAGTGAATTACATCTTGCTGGCGGTGGGTGTTTTTTGGGTTGGTTTATATCCGCAACCCATTATTGATGTGTTGCGCGTGACAATTGGTCACTTATTATTGCAAAGCATGCCGTCTAGTCTGGCGTTTAACATGCCCAGCAATTTATTTTTTAGTTGAGGTCGCTGCACGGACTTCTCTTGGTGCATGCACAAGTTTGGTTTGTGCAAAGCATATTAACAATTTAAGGGAGTTCTTGCTTTGTTCAGTAGGAATGCCTGTTAAGTGGAAGACTGATTATGAATGTTGAATTGCCGCAATTTTTAGTCGCTGTGCCAGAAATTTTTCTGCTGTGCATGGTGTGTTTTGTGCTGCTAGTTGATGTGTTCATTTCCGAACGTCATCGTCAGTTAACTTTTTATCTCACGCAAGCGACGCTGATCGGCGCATTCTTGCTCGTTTTGCCGCAATTTAAAGATTATCCCGAAGCCATTGTGACTTTTAGTGGCAGTTATATATTAGACAAGCTTGCGGTGATCACTAAATTATTCATTTTTCTCTTCAGTTTTTTTGCGTTTGCTTATGCCAATGCTTATATCACTGAACGTAAAATGGCGCGCAGCGAATATTATTTGCTGGGTTTATGCGCCGTACTGGGCATGTCCATTATGGTGTCGGCTTACAGTTTTCTGACGATTTATTTAGGTCTGGAATTACTCTCACTTCCGTTGTATGCCATGATTGCGATGTACAAAGAATCCAATCATGCAACTGAAGCGGCCATGAAGTATTTTGTTTTAGGTTCACTTGCTTCAGGTTTATTACTGTATGGTATTTCTTTTTTATACGGCGTGACTGGCACGATCCAAATTGGCGGTGTCGCGCAAGTTTTACAAACTCATCATGATTTGGTGACGGTTGTCGCATTAGTTTTTGTGCTGGGTGGTTTAGTCTTTAAATTTGGTGCCGTGCCATTTCACATGTGGGTACCTGATGTGTATCAAGGTGCTGCTACTCCCACCACCTTGTTTATTGCCAGTGCACCTAAAATAGCGGCTTTCGCCATTGCCATTCGTATCCTGGTGCAAGCAATGCCTTCCTTGCACGTTGATTGGGAAGCGATGCTAATTGTGATTTCCATTCTATCCATGTTTCTGGGTAACTTGCTGGCGATCGCGCAAACCAATCTTAAACGCATGTTGGCGTATTCATCCATTGCCCACATTGGTTATACCTTGCTTGGCATCATCGCCGGTCCTGATTCTGCCCAAGGTTATTCAGCTGCCATGTTTTATATTTCCACGTATGTGTTAGTTGCGGCTGGTGGGTTTGCGATTATCACCATCATGAGCCGCGACAGGGAATTCGATAAGCTGGAAGATTACCGAGGTTTGAACGCGCGTAATCCTTGGCTCGCTTTTATGATGTTATTATTATTGTTTTCCATGGCCGGTGTGCCGCCTACCGTTGGCTTTTTTGCAAAACTGGGTTTATTAGAAGCATTGGTTGAAGCGCATTATGTCTGGCTCGCTGTGCTGGCACTCGTTTTTGCTCTGATTGGTGCTTATTACTACTTGCGGGTTGTGATGTTGATGTATTTTGAAGAGCCCACAGAAATCGCAAGTGAAACGCCCATTGTGGTATCAAAAGGGATGTTTGCAGCAATTAGTTTAAATGGCGCAGCAGCATTAGTGTTGGGATTGTTGCCAAGCTTCTTTATCGACCTGTGCCGAATTTCGGTGGGGTAAATGGATCGGGTTCAAGTTCGTCAGTCTGGATGGGCCCGAGTTCCCGTAACCGGTAGATGAGATGCTGGATAGCCGTTTGCAATTCATCACTGACGGGATGTTGGCTCTCGGCGGATGAAGCGGGCTCATTCCTGAACATCTCAAGGTCGATGACATTTCCCTTTTTCATGTCGCTTCCTTTGTGTAGAATTTTAAGCCATTGTAGAATGTATATGAAATGTTCCTGGCCGAATATAAGTGAAAGCCAGACAGATAACTGAGAGATTGCTTACAAAATTATCACTTACGATTATTAGGTCGAAGAATGAATGCAGCTTAACGATTTTAATTTTGATTTACCGCCGGAACTCATTGCTCGTTTTCCATTAACCAAACGCAGTGCCAGCCGTTTATTGTGTATCGATAGCGTAGCCAGGAAGATTGAGCATAAACAATTTTCTGATGTGCTGGACTTGGTTGAACCCGGCGATTTATTAGTGTTTAACGATACGCGTGTCATTCCTGCCCGTCTCATGGGGCAAAAGACGACAGGAGGCCAGGTCGAGGCGCTGGTCGAACGGGTTTTGGATAAGCAGCGATTGCTTGCACAAATTCGCGCGAGCAAGGCACCGCGCATTGGTGATTTCTTATTATTTCCGGATGATGTACGCCTTGAAGTGATTAATCGCAATAATCAGTTTTATGAATTGCAATACAATGGTAACGATCGCGACATTCTTACCGTCATCGAATCGATTGGTCATATACCTTTACCGCATTATATGGATCGGGTGCCGGATGAAGCAGATAAAGAACGCTACCAGACCGTGTATGCAAAACATAAGGGTTCGGTCGCCGCACCGCCGGCCGGCCTACATTTTGATTATGAGTTAATACCTCAATTGCCTTCCCAGCCAGTTTGAATGAATTTCCTTAAACTTCCCACACACCCGAGTCACATTCCC
>CAYUYG010000209.1:0-4224 GCA_964449125.1 uncultured Coxiellaceae bacterium
AGTAAGCTGCGTCATTTCCTTACTTAATTATTATAGCACTAATTGTGGTTTGATTGGTTCGTCCCTAAAAAATTGTTTATACTGATAAAATATATAAGGTCCGATAAAAAACCATGGAAGATAGACGCTGCGTGGAAACCCTGTTGTTAAACGAAGCCTACTTGTTGTCTTTAAACGCAGACATCGATAAGGCGCAATTTAGCATCGATTTAGAAACTTATATTTTTAACGATGATCCTGCAGGTCAACAAATAGCGAAAGCCTTAAGCGCTGCCGCCTCGCGTGGTGTCAAGGTGCGCGTTTTGGTTGATGGGGTTGGCACACCGTGGTGGGGCGGCCTATTGGCTGCTAATATGGAAAAAGCAGGCGTGCAAATACGTGTTTATCATCCTTTACCTTTATTTTTGTGGCAATGGGGCCGTGCAGCACATTTCCCTTCTTCATTACTAGATAAAAGCATTGCCGTATTTTCTAAAATTAATTTTCGTAATCATCGCAAAACTTGTCTTATTGATAAAAAAATTCTCTATATTGGTAGCGCCAACATTGCCCTGAATAAGAATCAGAATGGTAAGGATTGGCGTGAAACAACAATTAAGCTGCAAGGTGTAGATTTGGAAGATATGGAATATGCTTTTGAGAAAGCATGGAATCATATTTCTTTGCGTAAACGCATTAAAAAATTCCAGTCTAGAAATTTGCCGACTGGCGTCCTGCGATTAAATTATGCTTATTGGCAGCGTCGTCGGCTTTATAAAGAATTAATTGCAAGGATAATGCATTGTCAAAATCGAATCTGGATAACGTCAGCTTATTTTGTGCCCGATGATAGTTTGCTGAACTCCCTAATCAAGGCTAAACAGCGCGGTTTGGATGTGAAGCTACTGATTCCTCAGAAGTCGGATGTTAAAATAATGTCATTTGTTGTTATCAATTTTTATTCTATTTTAATCAAGCACGGCATAGAAATTTATGAGTATTTACCCAGTGTGTTACATGCCAAAATTTTAATATTAGATGATTGGTATATTGTGGGCTCGAGTAATTTAAATTATCGTAGTTTTAAGTATGATTTGGAAGTGGATTTGCGGATACAAACAAAGACGGTCCAGATAGAATTAGCGGAGCAGTTTTTGCGAGATTTAACACAGGCTAAAAAAGTTGAAATGTCAGATTTAAAAAAATTACCATTCTATAAAAAATTCTTAGCACGTTTAATTCTCATTTTCCGTCATTGGATATAAGGTGCATAGCATGAAGTTTTCGCCGAAGCGGATGGTTGTGCCATTAATGCATAAACCTAATGGAGCATGAGCGAATTACTCAAGCTTACGTGTTTCTCCAATGTTTAATATCCAAAGTTTATCCGTACTATACTGCGCTGCTTCACCGGCCTCATGAAATAATAGGGGTGGTTCAAGCGGGGGTTCATCGGATAAGACAAGGGTACCCCAATGCATAGCCACCAGTGTTTTAGCACGTAAATCACGGCCTACTTGCACAGCCTGACTGGGCGATAAATGACTTGCTAGCATTAATTCTGGGGGATGATAGGATCCAATGCTGATGAGTGCATAATCGAATGGACCATAAGTCTCACCTATACTTTTAAAAACCGAGCCATAGGCTGTATCGCCACTAAAATAGATTTTTTTTCTGCCGTTATCGATCATGTAACTTGCCCATAATGAAACATTATGTGTGAAAATATTGCGGCGGGAATAATGATAAGCAGGCAAACCGTGGATGGTAATGTCTTCAAAAGACCATGAATCATACCAACCGAGTTCATGAATATGTTGATAACCAAATTTTTTGAATAATTTACCTAGTTTCAAAGGGGCGACAACGTGAATATTCGCTTTATTGGCAATGTGGATAATCGTTTTGGCATCACAGTGATCATAATGATCGTGGCTCACTAACAGAATATCAATGGGAGGTAATTTATCGACGGTTAAACCAGGTGGTGTAAAGCGTTTTGGGCCAAGCCCTGCTATGGGTGAGGCATGATCAGTTAAAAATGGGTCGGTCAAAATGGTTTTACCATTAATTTTAATAAGAAAAGAGCTATGTCCCAGCCAGGTAATGGTATCGTTCTTTTTATATTGAACGTATTTTTGTAAAACATCCTGGGTTGGTATCACAAATGATTCTGCTAGTGTGGGTTTAATGTATTTTAACCGTTTTAAGAAAAGGTAGACACGCCGAAATAATTTGCTTTTGCGCTCTGGGCCACCAGGCAAATTCTTAAACCGG
The DNA here is from genome assembly GCA_964449125.1 of uncultured Coxiellaceae bacterium. Classification (GTDB taxonomy): domain Bacteria; phylum Pseudomonadota; class Gammaproteobacteria; order DSM-16500; family DSM-16500; genus Aquicella. The sequence continues at coordinate 2,260 of CAYUYG010000209.1, forward strand.
GGTATTTTGAAATTTATTTTTATTTTAAAATTCATGAGCATTTAATCTCCGCCATTGCTTATATTATACCATGCGTAAAGTAATCGTTTTTGTCCGCATTAAACATTGATATAATAGGGTAAATAAAAGCTAGGAAAGAGACGGTCATGACCAAGGAATTGAAGAAAATTTTATATGTTGAAGATGAAACCGATATTATGGCTATTGCAAAAATAGCTCTCGAAGATTTGGGAGGCTTTACTGTGAAATATTGCAATAGTGGTAAAGAAGCGCTAGAAGTAGCCCAATCTTTTGAACCTGACCTTTTTTTACTGGATGTAATGATGCCGGTAATGGATGGTCCAGCTCTATTGAAAGAGCTAAGAAAAATTGACACATTGAAAAAAGTACCTACGATTTTCATGACCGCTAAAGTGCAAGGAAGTGAAATTGAGCAATACAAAAAAATGGGAGCCATTGAAGTGATCGCGAAACCGTTTGATCCCATGACCCTCAGTGATCTTATTAAGACAAGTTGGCGTAGTTCTTTTTAGCTATAATTCAGAAAGTTTTCTTCTTCGGAGAAGTTTTGTTGCTTTTTTCCGGTATATCCGCGCTGGAACCAAACATTCCTAAGCTATGACGACTTCTTTCGTGTATTCTTCTCCGCATCTGAACTTCTTCCTTGTGTGGAAGATGCTTAATAGTATTGACGAGACGCTGCTTTTCAAGTGCCTCAACTATGTTGGTGTGTCCCATCGTGTGAGCTAAATCGAATGCCGTGATGCCGTGTGCTCTTTTATCAATATCACAGCCACTTTCCAGTAAGGCATCAACAATTCTTTCGTGTCCCAAAAAAACGGCCAGATGCAGAGGGGTAAATCCTGGTATGTCAGATGGAAGACGATTATGAAAATTTTTTTTAATCAATTGTTCAAGTTCATGTCTTTGATTTTTAGTCTCCGCAAAGCTGATCAAAGCGCGAGGATTGGCATTCATCATCGCATCAGGATTGGCATTATTATAGAGTAGTAATTTAAGCAAGATTTCATTATTAGCTTGCACTGCAAGGTGCAAGCTAGTTAAACCATCAGCGCATGATTGATTAGTATCTGAGCCTGTGACAAGCAACTCATTCACAATAAAAATATTATTTTTTTCCACGGCTAGGAGTAAAAGCGGTCTATTGCTATCGCTTAGGTCATCAGTGCCAAAGGAAGGTAATGAACCGTGACTTAATGTCCCGAGAGCTGCGGAATGATGTAATTTATTTATTATGCCTTTCATGATTTGTGTATGTTGACCGGCAAAGGTGAATGTGGACGTAAAATCAACGTAGGTAGGTGCATTTGATAAATACGAAACTATTTTAAAAGCCAATTCTTGGTCATCGTCTATATATTGAATAGGTAAATTATTGGCGTCGATAACTATCCAGCCTTTTATTTCTGGATGAAGCATAAGATTCACATGATGATTAGTGGTTTTATTAGAACTGTTTAAGCCAATTGATACAGGAAAATCTAATCTTTCCGCCTCTAACTGAGCGCGAATTTCCCTAAAAAAAATCATTAATTCAGCCAGGGTATAGACGCCTGAAAAACCCTCTGTTTTACTTATCCCTCCTTGTTGGAGCAGGCTGTCCGGTGCAATAAGATTAAGGAACTTGGTGTCCATTTCTCGCGATGCCTTATCCTGACTAGCGGATAGCTCTTTTCTTTCTTCGTCTTTTTCTTCCCCGTCCCTTGTCCTTATTACGTCTATGTGGCGGTCCATATTCTGAATAAGTTCAATACCATCATAGAGAAGTAACATATCCAAGGCGCGTGCTTCTTCTTGTTTTAGAGGTGTCTTTTTATCAATTTCCCTGATGGCTTTCAATTTGAGGCGCAGTATACCGGAATAGACATTTTCTTTGGAAAGTGTAGTGGTGGGATAACGATTGAAATACTCGCTAGTTTCCATGCTTGCTTCTTTAATAGCTAA
>CAYUYG010000210.1:0-4222 GCA_964449125.1 uncultured Coxiellaceae bacterium
TATAACAGAAATCTCAGAAAGGCGATTAAAGCAATATAACTCATCAGGCAAATAATGGTTGATTCAAACCAATCAGCTTGATTACCGAGATCCAATACGTATTGCAAACTACCAATGGCCAATGAAATTAAAAGCAAACCTGGCCAATCCATCGTTCGCAATTTTTTGACAGTATCAGGGATGGATTTTACAAAAAATAAAGTTATCAGCCCAACGGGTAAATTGACGTAAAAAGTCCAGCGCCAGGTGGTGACATCGGTTAAATAACCTCCTAGCGTAGGTCCTAAAATAGGGCCAACCATGACGCCTAATCCCCAGATAGCCATCGCCTTGCCGCGTTCTTCAGGCGGATAGATATCCGCTAGAATAGATTGGGAAATTGGTACAAGACCTCCACCAAATATACCTTGCAACAAACGGAAGAAAACCAGTTGTGGTAAGGATGCGGCAATACCGCATAAAACAGATGATAAGGTAAACCCTGCAATGGCTACCGTTAAAAAAGTTTGGCGTCCAAATCGATCAGTAAAATAGCCGGTTAATGGCATAAAAATAGCAGAAGAAACTAAATAACTGGTTAATGTCCAGGTGATTGCATCGGATGATGCACCGAGCGAACCTTGCATATGCGGCAAGGCAACATTAATGATGGTGGTGTCAATCACCTCCATGAGTGTCGCTGCCATGACGGTGCAAGTGATAATAAGCCGTTGCAGCGGCGAAATAGTTTTATAAAGTGGTTGCATCATCTTGTTATCATACTTTTTGCGTTAAATTAACCGTCACCGTAGCTGAAATGCCAATGCGTAAAGGGAAATTTGTATCAGGTTTGAGGATGTGTACACGTACTGGAATGCGTTGTGTGACTTTTACCCAATTACCGGTTGCGTTTTGCGGCGGGAGCAAAGAAAATGCCGCGCCCGCGCCACCACTAATGCTTTCTACCCGCCCCTTAAACGGATGATTGGGGTATAAATCAGTGACGACGGTTGCAAGTTGCCCAGGTTTTATATCCTGCATTTCTGTTTCTTTAAAATTTGCATCAGCCCAAAATTCTTCATCACTAATTAAAGCAAATAAAGGCTGATTAGCAGAAATGACATCGCCTGTGCGCAAGGTTAAATTCGTGACCCAACCGCTGACAGGCGCTTTAAGGTTGGTATAAGCCAAATTGAGTTGCGCTTGTTTTAGGCCTGCTTTAGCAAATTCCAGATTACCCGTGGCTGTTTTCAATGATGCAATCGTGTTGTCACCCGTTTGCGGCGATAAGTATTTTTGCTTAACTAGTGGTGCAGTACGTTTGGCTTCAATTGAAGCATTGGCTAATTGTGCTTCAGCAATGGCAACCTGAGCTTGGGCGGAATCAACAGCGGCTTGAAAAGGTGCAGGATCAATATCAAATAAAGGTTGATCTTTTTTCACATATTGATTGTTGGCAACGGCAAGATGCACGACTTTACCGGTAATCCGCGGTGCAATTTGCACTACGTGTGCATTAATATAGGCATCATCGGTGCTAGTGTAATAATGATTATAAATTTGTATACCCATCCAAATGAGCGCGCTTATTCCAAAAAAAATGGCTACCGCGATTTTTTTAAAATGTTGATGATGGGTATAGTACTGAATATTTTTCATGACATTGTTCCCGCTTTATTTTTTATGTTTTCAAATAAGTCGATACAGGCTTGGAGTTGTTTCTTTGAAATGCCATCCAACAGAGTATGCCGTACCTGATCAGCCGCTGCATGAATATAATGTAAAGTGTCATGCGATTTCGACGTTAAATGGACAGTATTACTACGTCTATTATCAGGATCATTTTTTCGTTGGATCCGTCCATCTTTTGCGAGTCGATCGAGTATTCTCACCAGTGTGGGATCTTCAACACCAAGCCGATGAGCAAGCTGATTTTGAGTGAGCGTTTCGGTTCTAAGATCAAGGCACAACAAGGTACGCCATTTTGCCTGGCTTAAACCATAACGTTTCAATCGCTTATCAATTTCCTGGCGCCAGGTGCGCGCTGTTTCGTGTAACAAGATAGCAAACTGCTTTTCAATTTCCATAAGAAGAAACCCCCAGGCTATTTTATTAGTAATCTAATAATTAGCAAGCTAATTATAATCAAGACTTGTCATTGCATTTTTTTTATACATTAGATACTATTTGTGTATATAAAATGATTCAAAACTTAATATGTTATAAAAAAATACTATAAACCATAGAGTTAAAAACGGGTGGCCCATGCAAAGACCTTCACGTAGTTCAATTGATAATACGTCCGACGATATTGGTAGATTGATGATTCAGTTAAGGCGTGGGCCGAATTACAACCAGCTAAATGTCTCAATTCAGGCAACCCTTAGCGAGTTAGGAAACCTGGCCTGGAATGATCAGAACTTATATTTTCAGGAATCGGCAGCTAGCAAAAGCTGTGCCAAACAATTTTTTACCGCATTAATTAATAATTCAGAGGCCATGGAGCAGGTAAGAGCGCGTTTGCAATTTAAGAAAGAAGATTTAAAAATTGAAGGTTTAGTTGCTGCTAGTTGTATCTCGTTTGTAACCGCGAGCTTGCCCGGTAAGGATGTGTGTTTTATTGCAGTATCCAGAGCTAAAAAAGACAGTGATGATAGGAATTTATTAGCTGCACTGGATCAAATCGCCTTAAATTTGAATAAATCAAGTAAATCCAGACAGGATCTCTATGAATACAGGGTGATCAGAAAAAGCAGTCAGGCATTTAAACGCTTAATTGAATCGTACACGCATGCCAAAACTCGCGCCTGCGCCGAGTATGATTTCGGCGCGTTATTGGCGAAATTGTTTCTAAAGCATGGCAACCAATTAAAAATTGAAGGGGTGGTTAATTGTAAGCTATATGAATTTGCACAAAAATTTGAATCGACTTATTCAAAAGGTTATAAGGGTAAATCAATAGTTCGTACTAAACCAATCTCCACCGCAGAAAAAATAGTTTTTGCTGAGCATCCAGAACATAGAAAGCTGCATTTGAAACATATGACTGATCGCCAACAAATTTTCATGATGGATTGTTGCAAGGTGTGTCAGGCAAACAAACCTACTTTTATAGCGATATTATCCAATGCGCAGCAACAAGGCGAAATTCTGCGTGCAGGACAAAGCCCACGCCGACCATTGAAGTTATCAGCAGTTCAGGAAGAAAGTTTGCCAGCCACTAGTTTGTATGGACTTTTTCATGAGGCTTCCTCACATGATCAGGGTGAATTAACCACGAGTGAAAAAAAACCTCAACTAAGCTTGATTGAAGCTTGTGCACAATCAAAGCATCATCAGGTTGCCAGACATATCAAGGAAAAGAGCGATGTTAATGCAAAGGATACTACAAGTAATACTGCAGTGCATTATGCCGTACAACAACAAAATCCACGCATTCTGCAAATGTTGCTTCAAGTTGAAACGCTGAGGCTAAATCCTGCTAATCGAGAAGGTTATACACCCCTGCATATCGCTGTTCTCACAAAAAATGCGGCAGCTGTTGCCATGTTGGTTCAAGATAAAAGACTGCGAGTTAATATTAGAACAAAACAATTACATGCTTCTCCTTTGGTTCTGGCGGTGCAACTTAACGACAAGCCTGTTCTCGAAGCGCTACTCGTGCATTCTGAGATTGATCTTGATCAACCTTTCAATCTTTCGCAAGAAGGGGGAGATACTACCCCTTTAGGCTATGCATGGCATTTAGATAATAAAGAAGCGGCTGTCATATTATTACAACACGGAGCCAAGATAGATTGTCTGTCGCCTGAAGAACGAACTGCACTCTTTGCTTATGCTACTTCAGTGGGCAGTGCCTCCGAAGTCTCGGCTTACTTTAATACTTTAAAGCAAGCTATCATGGATCAAACCATCCAGGTAAAGCTTAATGATCAGGCAATGACTAAATTGTTTATCAAAGCAATAAAAAATGATGACGTTGAGTTTCTAAAAACAGCTTATGCTAATAATAACGGCATCTATTCCGCAGGATTTTCGCTGCCAGGCAGACCATCGTTCACCTTATTGCATTTAGCCGTCCGTTATCGCTCTCTCAATACTATTAATGAAATATTATCTGTTTGTCCTCAGGCGGCGAATAAAAAAATGGATGATAAAGCACCTACTCATTTGTCAGGGGCACGGGAGCGCGAAGTACAAGAAATCTTTTTAAAATTTAATTGACAATTACCACCGAAAAAAA
>CAYUYG010000211.1:0-4213 GCA_964449125.1 uncultured Coxiellaceae bacterium
GCAAAGCTTGGCGCAATACCAAAAATAAACGTGCCTATTGTGCACAAAGCAACTGCTACCAATAAGAGCTTTTTGCACGAATAACGATCAAGCAAGTTACCGGCAGGGAACAGAAACAAGGCATTGGCATAAAAATACATCGAAGCCAGCTGTCCGAGTTGAACTGCATCTAAACCAAAATCCTTCATTAAAGGAACATCAATCGAGTTAAATAAATTTAACTGTATGAATTCATAAAAGAAAAATAAGGAAGCGGTGAGCGTGACGACCCAAGCGAGCTTTGTATGAGCAGTTTTTTCTTTTCGGACCAAATAAGATGACATAGCTTAAAAATTCCACATTAAAGTTTGGCCAATTTTAATGATAAGCAGCCGAGAAGGCCAGCGGAATCGGGCCTTCTCGAAGAATGCACGAGAAAAAATATTTAAGCTCGCAAGGCCCTCCCACCTCAGCCAACTGATAAAGGCAAATTATTAACTCAGCCTCTCATCGAATGAGTGAGCGGGAAAGAATATCCTCCCCTAAGGGGGAGGGAACTTACTAATACTTTGCGATTTCGTCCGCTAAGGCGCTGGTACCAATGCGGAATGTCTCAGAGGTCACTGCCGCATGCCCCATGATTTGATCAGCAAGTTCAACATACAGTGCAGCTTGTGCAAAATCGCGAATACCACCTGACACTTTTACACCTAAGGTGCGCTTGGTCTGATGACCCATTTCTTTCGCAACCATTAGCATCACGGCTGCGGCTTCGAGTGTTGCACCCTGCCCAGCTTTACCGGTGGATGTTTTAATAAAATCTGCGCCTGCATTTAAGACATCATAGCTTGCATCAGCAATTAGGTTTAGGTCTTGCAACGCGCCTGTTTCTAAAATGACTTTCAATAACACTTTCTTACCACAAGCCGCTTTGCAAGCTGCAACAAATTCACGCGCATACTGTTTATCGCCTGAGGCATAGTGTTTGTACGGAAACACCACGTCTACTTCCTGTGCGCCTTCGGCAAGCGCACTACCTATTTCAAGCAACACAGAATCAAGTGAAGCCGTTCCAGCAGGAAAATTTGCCACCGTGACTGCTTTGATCGGGGTTTCGGAAAACTCTGCAGCGATTAAACGAGTAAATTGTGGATACACACACACTGCGGCGACATGGCCGTAAGGTGAGCGAGCTTTTGCACAAAAACTAGCGATGCTGGCTTCGGTATCCGTTGTATTTAAACTAGTGAGGTCGACTAAATTCCAAACGCGAGTGACAATCCCTTGTGTCACTTGCACAGGCAGTACCTGTTGCAAGTGTTTTTGAATTTCTTCAGTCCATTGCATCATTCACTCCCTTGATAAATTCTGGTATCAGTTTCGTTAATTTACGGGCTGATAATTCGCCAAAATGCAGTGTACCTTCATGCGTAATTTTCTCATCGCTCATGCCCGCTGCAAAATTAGTCACCGCAGCCACACAGGCAACACGCAAACCACAATGCCGTGCCAGAATGACTTCTGGGACCACTGACATACCAACCACATCTGCACCCCAACCCTTAAAGGCACGAATTTCAGCAGGCGTTTCAAACGAAGGACCTAATGTTGCCAAATAAACGCCTTCGTACAAATCAATATTCAATTTCTTTGCCGCATTGCGCATCAGATCTTGTAAATTGCTATTATACGCATCTTCCATTCCGACAAAGCGTGCGCCAATGGTTTCATCATTTGGGCCGACGAGTGGATTACCTGGATGCAAATTAATGTGATCCGTTACCATCACCAATTCGCCTGGGCCAACCTCTTCCATCAAAGAACCGACGGCACCTGTTACGACCAATGTTTCCGCACCTAATTGTTTTATAATTCTGATCAGCGTACGAATAGCGTCATAACCATGACCTTCGTACACATGCAAACGGCCGCGCATACAAACTACCGGGACGTTATTCAAATAACCCATCACCATCAAGGAAGCATGACCCGCCACACTGCCGCCGTGCAAACCCGGGATTGCCTGATAGGGAATCGTGACGGGATTGGTGATTTGCTCAGCCAGCGAAGACAAACCTGACCCTAAGATCATGCCAACTTTAGGAATAAATCCCTTTGGGGCATAGCGATTAATTACCTGCATTACCTCTGCCATCGTCGTCATGGCTTTACCTCGTTTGTCTCCCTCTCCGAAGAGAGGGATGATTAAAAAAAATTACTTAGCATTCATCCAGGCAACTGCTACATCTAACATGCGATTAGAAAAGCCCCACTCGTTATCATACCAAGCGAGAATTTTCACGAGATTGCCAATGACTTTGGTGCCAACTGTATCAAAAATCGCGGAAGCCGGATTATGATTAAAGTCGACTGATACTAATGGTTCTTCGTTGAATGACAATACGCTTTTCATTGAACCAGCAGCGGCTTTCCGAATAATGTCATTTACTTCTTCTACTGTCGTATTACGTTTTGCTTCAAATGTTAAATCCACCACCGAAACATTAATGGTTGGCACGCGCACAGAGAAGCCATCTAGCTTGCCATTTAATTCCGGCAAAACTAAACCCACCGCGGCAGCAGCGCCGGTTTTGGTTGGAATAATGGATTGGGTAGCAGAACGTGCACGACGCATATCACTGTGATAAACATCCAACAAACTTTGATCATTTGTAAATGCATGCACGGTATTCATCAAACCACTAACAATACCTAAACTTTCATGCAAAGGTTTGACCACGGTTGCCAAACAATTCCTTGTACAGGAAGCGTTAGAAATAACCGTATCCGTCGCCTTCAGAATATTATCATTCACACCAAACACAACCGTTGCATCAACTTCTGTTGCTGGCGCTGAAACAATAACTTTTTTTGCACCGGCAACTAAATGCTGGGCAGCTTTTTCTTTTGATGTAAAAAAGCCGGTGCATTCGAACACAATATCAACGTTCAATTCTTTCCATGGCAATTTTTTTGGATCACGTTCGGCAACGACACGAATCTTGTCACCATTCACAATCATTTCATTGCCGGAAACTGATACTTCGCCGGGAAACTTACCATGTGTTGTATCATAACGGGTCAAATGAACATTGGTGTTCACGTCACCCAAATCATTGATTGCTACAATTTCAATTTCCGGATGTAATTTTCTTTCGTAATGGGCGCGTAAAATATTGCGACCGATACGGCCGTAGCCGTTAATTGCAACTCGAATTGCCATGGTTTCTCTCCAACATTTATTATTTGTTTATACGCTTCCCATTCGTACGCCAACTAACCCGTCGCACATTTAGGTATAGGCTGCGACAAAGTGGCCGCAGCATATATAACTTCTTTGGTAATTGCTACCGCATGCTCAACTGTCAGACCACAATCTTGGTAGACATCTTTCGCGGGAGCTGAGGCACCAAATCGATCAAGGCCAAGAACCTTGCCTTGCGAACCGACAAACCGATACCAGAAATCCGGTGCCGCGGCTTCAATCGCCACGCGAGCAACAACATTTCTTGGCAGCACGTTTTCTCGATAAGACGCATCCTGCGCTAAAAACACATCAGTAGCTGGCATGGACACCACACGAACCAATATACCTTGCGCTTGCAATTGCTTTGCTGCTTCCACCGCAATCGCAATTTCCGAACCAGTCGCAATTAAAATGGCATCCGGCAATCTACCTTGCGCATAATCTACCAATACATAACCGCCGCGCGCGATGGCATGCAATTGCTCTTCACTGCGTTCCTGAAATGGTAAATTTTGTCGAGAAAACAAGAGGCAAGTTGGACCTTGCCTTTCAATTGCCGCGCGCCAAGCCACCGCTGTCTCAACGGTATCGCAGGGACGCCATACAGATAAATTCGGCATAATACGCAAGCTGGGCAATTGCTCGATAGGCTGATGAGTAGGACCATCTTCGCCCAAACCGATTGAATCATGAGTGTAAACATAAATAACGCGCTGCTTCATCAATGAAGCGAGACGAATTGCATTACGCGCGTAATCCGAAAACGTTAAAAAAGTACCGCCAAAGGGTATCACCCCCTTGTGCAGCGCCATGCCATTCATGATGGCGGACATGCCAAACTCACGCACACCGTAATGCAGATAACGGCAGGCGGGGTTGTCAAGCGTGCACAAATGCATCCCTTTCCAGTTACTATAGTTTGCTTCGGTTAAACCCCCGGAACCGCCAAAAATTTCCGGCAAGGCGTTGGCATCTAATTTCTAACCA
>CAYUYG010000212.1:0-4193 GCA_964449125.1 uncultured Coxiellaceae bacterium
CTCTACCGACTGAGCTACCGGGGAATGTAACTTCAAGGACGAGAATACTAATATCGCTTGGAGCGGTAGTCAATAGATTTTTGCTTATTTTCTTATGATGTTAGGAGAGTTTTTATTGATCTACTCTCGTACAGATGTCAAGGGGGTTAAATGCACACCATGGAAAAAACGTTGATTTTCATATAATTAAACCGAGTTGAGTCATTCCATTTATAACCCCATGAAAAATATGATTTTTTAATAGTGGTTTTTTTAACATTTTTTTAACATATAGCGACCATACTATTAGTAATAGGTTTATATGGTTAGTGAGATTGACAGGTAATCACATGGCAAAAATTAACATAACCGATTCACGGCTTAGAAGTTCTTTAAATCCAGCCATCGTTATGTTGCGAGACGCAGGATGGATTTCTATTGCTCCCAGTGGTGAGACTGACGACTCGGAGGCGCTCGTTGGGGATATTACGAGAGGAGGAACAATAGTTCATCAAAGAAAATTTGTTAACTCGGCAAGTGCAGCAGATTTTGAAGAGAAAATAGCTGCGCAAAGAGCTGAAATCTATGATGAAGCTATCAAGGAAGAAAATATTTCAAATTCGAGAGATTTTACTATCGCGGTGGCAAAGCTTAATAGAGAAGCTGTAAGAAATTTTCTTATTGAAGCATTATTTCCCGAAGCAGAACGTGATGATGAAACATTAGCAAGTATAAATAAAATGATAGATAGAATTTTTACCTCTTATAACCAGGATATGACTGCGCTTGCCAAGCATGCAATTAGCACAACAATGTTGGGTACTCGATTCATGCCCGTTATAGATGAATTGAAGACAACATCGAATTTGATGATTAAGAAGGAAGGTGAAGTATGCCTGCGAACAAGAATGGGAATAAGATTGATAGAGCCAGATTCAGACGATGTTGAAAAAAACAAAATAGGCATTGAAGTTCCCGGTGCAATCTCCTGGGAATTTGTGCTCACGCCAGCGGGATTTAAATTAAACTATATCGATTTTAGCAATTCATTATTACAAGATTTGTGTTTATCGGAGCGAAAAAACGTTTCAGAGTCGAGTCTCCGTCAGGCAGCATTCGAAGAAAAAGGAAAGCAAAAAGGAGGGCCAGAAGGGAGTAATGGCGATTCTGCAGAGAAAAATCAATATTCTGATGATTCTGACTATTCTGATGATGATATTACCCCCTCATTGGATGATGAAGACGTTTCGTCCAGTGAATATGATGAAGAACAAGATGAAGATGCGATTCGTTATGGTGTGACGACTGACAAATATAAGCCTAAAGGTATAATTGGGTTTTTAAGAAATACGCTAAATTTAATTTATAGTCAGTTTATTTCTGCTTATACCATGGCTTATCCACCTGATGGTTTGGATCCGGTAACAAACACATTCAACGGGGAAAAAATTAAATATGGCCCAGCAACGCGATTTTCTTCTCATCCATTAACGCTGATTACGTCATTTCTAGGATTACCGAATGGGAATCCCACTCTTGATCTAAGCATCGATGAAAAAGACCCCGATGAAGAAATCAGTGTTCAATCGATAGGAAACCTTTTTTGGCGTTTTATATCCTGGGATGATAACCAAGTCATTGGTGTGAATGTATTACGAGCTCCGATTGCTGCTGCCTTTCATTTATTAATGGTCATTCCAAAGCTGGTCGTGAATATTGCCAAGTTAGTGACAGAATTTCTACCAACCTTGGGCGCACAGATTTTTGGTAGAATCGCACGCAATTTCGATAAAAAGCTGAATACACATCTGCAAAAAGAAAAGACCAATTACGCTTTGATAATTGGGTGGGGAGCATTATACAGTGTAGCTAAAACTGCAGAAACGATATTTAAAATACTGAATTTTGTGGGACGTGCTATTACCTCGCCCATTTTAAATATCCGTAGTGCCAAACAAGGTGGTGAACAACTAAGTGATTGGCTGGTAGATCAAATCAGCAGATTGCTGATCAATCAAGACTCTCCCGAAGAAGAAAGAGAAGAAAAAACCGAAAAAATTAAAAAAATTACCAGAGCAGTGATTGGAAATACTTTTGGGTTTTTAACCGCTGCTTTTACCGTTGCTATCTATGCGGTTGCTGCCCCAATAGGGGCAAAAATAGCTTTGGGCACCATTTTGCCGCATGCACCTGGTTTTATTGGTGTTGCTATTAAAGCTGCTATACCCGTTATCTCGACGGTAGCAAAAGCCATCGGAACCGTAGCGATGCCGATAATGGGTCCGCTGACGACTGCCCTGGGTCTTAGCTTGTCTCCAATGGCCTTGGTGGGTACGGCTGTGTTAACGAGCGTGATTGGTAACGAAGCAGCCAAAGGATTAAAAGCCGCTAGCGGTCGAGTAATGGATCGTGTGGCATCTTGGTTTCGCAAACCGGCAACGAATAATGATGACAGGAGAGCCCAGCCAGCCGTCTCTGACTCGCATCTTGCAGATCGTCCAACTCCCTCTGCGCCCGTAAGCACACCTCGATCGACTTCATCTGCCGATTCGAACCATCCACAAGCTGCTAGCCCGCCTGTTGAAAATTGGCATGGTAGCCCAAAGGCTTCCAGTCCAGGTCATGCCGGCATGTTTGCCCATCATGATACTCCTATCCAAAAAGATGCTTTAACTGAACAAGAAACAGAAGGTGAGGGTCCTAAGCGTGAAAATCATTAAAGTAAGCTTAATTAATATTTCTGTAATTTTTTGACTAAATAATATTATTTTTGATCAATTAAGGATTTTTTAACAATAAGGATCAATAATTAGATTATTAGAAGTTAAATTATTAGAAAAGAGCAACAACGAGGGTGGTAGCGATGAAGACTTTCTTCACCAAAATGTTATATGCTTATACGCTAACTTATGCTCCAGGCGGCGTGGATAAAGTTAAGCAACGTTATCAGGATAAGCAATTATCCGGTATTTTTGCTCATCAAAGAAATATGCAATTTTTTAGCTCACCTTTAACAATGATTACCTCATTTTTAGGTTTACCTAATTATGACCGTGGTGAAGGCCAATCATTTGGCAATATTCTAAAAAATATCGTGGGTTGGGAGGATGAACCTAACAGTAAGTATGATCCTTTACGGACCAAGCGTATAACACTCAATTTATTTCGCATTATACCTTATGCCGGATTCAATTTAGCACGCGCTTTACCTATCACTGCATTAAATATCTTAAGAATCGGAACGGAATTAATTCCGACTGGATTAGTTGTGATTAATGATACGATCGCGGCAAACTGCCTGCGCGCTAAAAAAAGCCCATCAACGAATACGGTTGTAAAAGGTTTGGCAACAGTGGGTTATCCATTAGCTTATGGTGTTAAAAAAGTTTTCGAATTGGTAGCCAATTTAGGTCATTGGTTAACTTCACCACTTACGTCAATTAGTCGTGCTCATCGAGATTCGAAAAATAGTGTCGATATTAAGGGTATCAAATCTGCTTTGAGCGAGGCTAAACATGAAGTTAAGCTTTATGAAGAAAAGAAAAAACAAGTTAAAGCCAAGATAAACTCTGAAGATTTATTGGAACAAAAACGTTTTGAAATGCGAAATAAATTTTCAGAAAAACTAACATCTATTAAAAAGAATCTTGAAAACTCGAAAGAAGAAGTTGTCCATTACGAGAAGAAATTAAAAAATGCAAGGCAAGCTGCTGTGCTTAAAACAGTGGGTAAGGCGGCAATAAGAAGTCCACTACTCATCATCACAGCTCCAGTGTTAGCACCTGTATGGAATATGTCTATTGCTGCTGAAAGCATAAATCCAAATCGTTTCTTTAGCTTCAAGAAACCAGTTAAACAACCGGCAGATGAACCAAAAGCTAGCAACAAAAAACAGAGTAGTAAGTAATTACGATGAATAAAACGGCTTAAGTATGCTTAAGCCGTTTTTTTATTTACGCAGAGGTTTTTATTTACGCAGAGATGGTAGACAGCTTAGCCACTGCCTTCCGTATTCTCGAAACCGCTTGAACTAGGTTTTCCATGCTGGTTGCATAACTCATGCGAATATGGCCTGGTGCGCCAAAAGCAGAGCCAGGAATCACGGCAATTTCTGCTTCATTCAATAAGTATTCAGCAAATTCCGTATCATTGGTGATGCCTTTATCTTTATTAAATAATCCTTCAATCGAAGGCATCGTGTAAAACGTGCCGTC
>CAYUYG010000213.1:0-4150 GCA_964449125.1 uncultured Coxiellaceae bacterium
CAAAGCTTAGGTAACTTGCTAAAATAAATTGTTGATGAGGATAAGTAGGTTGAGCTGTCTCATATCCGTGAGCATAACGGGGCAAGCTTGAGGCTGATCATCAAGCCCAGCGGGTTAATGATGTTGGGCTTTGCGTACCGCGCTCAGCCCAACTTCCGCTGAAGAAGCGCTTGTTACCATCCTGTTCCTTTAAATGAGGGTCTGCCGTTCCAGGCACTTTCACCATGATTTGAAGTGGGATTAGTTTGGTTATCATTATCCAGCCATTGGGAAGGCAATGGTTGACCTTCGTTGGATAGTCTTCGGGGATCTTGATTAAAATAACCATGCCTATTTCCACTCCGATTACCTGTGCGAGCAGAGGGTGGCAGGTAACCTTCTTTGTTTTCTAGGCTAAACATATCGGCTACTAATGCATAGACCGATGCTAATTTTTCCGGTGGAAATTCTATTTGTGATTTGGTGCCATCCACTTGATGGTCAGGATAGGCATCACTTAATTTGCGTAATTCATATGATGACCATTCTATCGGTTTATCACCTTTTGGCATGATGATAAGTTTATAAATCTGCCTGGTCTCATCAAATACCAATTCTGCTTTTGCATTCAGCTGCGCAAATCGAGGCAAAGCTTGAAGGAGTTTTTGCTCCGGAAGATATTCGTTATAAAGGCGAAAATCGTCAGGATGAAATTTTTCCTTAATAGCGGCCTCGGTTATGACTTCACTCAGTGCTCGCAATTTATGGTGTGGAACAACGAGGGTAACAACGTTACCCGTCGCTGACATAGTGAATAAACTAGCGCCTGGATTTCCGATAAAGTGGGCAAGGTTAGAGGCTGCAAGTTTAGCCTCCTGAGGAGAATCAAATAACGCCATTAACATCTGGCCTTGATCAGTCTTTTTACTTTCCCATCTTACTTTGGCACCATTTGTAATGCGTAGACGATTAAGCAGGACGGTTCTATCTTCAGATCGCAAGGAAGTGCCTGCTTGACCAGCAATGATTTTTTCAAAATTCTCAAGCAAATCAACAGTGGTTTTTTCACAATGGAGATAATGCTTAAATTGTTGAAGATATTGCTGACGAAAATAAACAGCGCGTTTTTTTACTTCCTGCAGGTCTTTGACAATGGATGCACAACAATCTCGATTAGCACGATCAATTTCCGTACGACCAGAAAATTTACTCTGTAACGCGGCAAATTTTCTAATATAGTCATCAAATATACGCGAATCCACACCTGGTTCAATTGCTGCTATTTCTGCATAGAATGCAGGGCCGTAACTCCTGATAACCTGTTCATCTAATTGTTCACCTGCGTGTCTAGCTAAAATTAATAATCCTTTCACAAATTCGCTTCTGGGTTGATCATAAAAAACCGAGTAATTTTTAAAATTTTCTTCAGCGATGGTAAAGTCATCATTTACTTTAACGAAATGATCTGGATAAGCATGACCAAAATCGATGCCTACAAATCTGCCATTAGCGATGAGTTTATTCTGACCTTGTGAGCCGATGGCATCTCGATCACTTTGCACAGTGAGTAATGGTAAATGCCTACCAAAATTTGGAATGGAGGCATCTGAAATAGCTTCAATTGCAACTTCCCTCATATTGCCGCTTCTGGGGGCAGGGCGTTTCATAGGCTGTATGCGATAGTTGCCATTTTTTCTCAATTTTGCTTGTCGATCTCGATTGCCCCCTAACGGAGTTAAAATATTGGCATTGTCTACCCAGGCAGCTTTTAATAAAATTTTTAAATGGCCGCTAGTGTAATAATCAAGGTAGACGCGTTGATCTTGTACTTCAACGCCATACGAGCGAGCAATATCGTTGGCTACAACTTCGCGTATTGCATCAATATTAATTTTACTAAAATGAGCTTGTTTTTTTAATCGGTAAGCAAAAAGATAAGCTTTTCCTGCAAGTGGATTAATATTATTAAAGTTTGCATAAGTCGATGTACGTGCTAAATCAGCATCATCAGGAGAAACCATCCCTTTTGCATTAATCTTCTTATAATCTAATTTAATTAAATAAGTAGGGAGTGATTTTTTGCAGTCTGCTGCACACTCATCGACGTCGGCGTTATGTTTTCTAATATAATCCCAGCAAGCTTCTGAAGAAGGGTTTTGTTCAAAAATGTATAAATATAAATCTTCTGCTTGTAACGCTCTAAAGCCAGGCTCTACACCCGCTGTTTTAGGTTGAGTATCAAAATATTGTGCTTCATCGACTTGGTTTTCTTGCAGAGCGAAGACATCAATTTCAGAAATACCTCTGCTTGCTTTATGGTATTGATCTTCTTGAGGGCAGCTCATTAGTAAGGTGGATTCTTGATCGATAAATTCGTAAGCATCCTCAATTAATAAGCGCATGCCCTCAAGACATTCTTCTGAGAGAGTGCCTGCCAATTTAAGGTATTTAAATTGTTGCTTAACGGTTTTGTATTTAAGATGTTTCTTTTTTAAATCCTGGGTATGGATGCAATTGAATGCGTCTGCATTAATTCCGAGTACGCCAAGTGCGCATTGTTCTTTTTCTTTTTCATTACCGCGTCTAAGAATGTCTCTCGCCGCATTAATTTTACGCATGTCCACGGTGGGTTCCGGTGTTGCATGGACACTTTTACTTGGAGGGGTGACTGGTTGCTCTTCTCTACCCATAGCCGAATTTACTAAACCCTTCCAGCCGGCTTTTAATTCTTCCCTTTTTTGGCGCATGTCACGTTGGGCTTTCTCTAAAAAATTCTCTTGAGAACCCGTTCCAGGTTGGGTCGAATTTTGAGCAGGCTTTTCACCAGTTGTGGGTTTAGGTTCTCTTTGAAATAATTTTGAGCCGAACATGTTGAATCCTCGATTTTGGTCGTATAAAATTTACACAATTAAAATTTAAGCAAGTTGATCTATATTGCGGAGAATTTTAACCACATTAGCGTCGAGAATTATTAATGAATAATTATATTTTTAAAAAAATCCGAAGGATTTGGCTAATAAATAATCAATATAGACTGGTTGTAGGCGTTGGGCTGCGCACAATGGTGTAGGCTGGGCTGGTTACGAAGCCCAGCGGGAGGTGGGGTAGTTTGATTGTTGGGCTGCGTACACAACGTAATATGGATGTAGGCTGGGCTGAGTTTAGGAAACCCAGCGGGAGAAGGTAAATTTTTTTAATTCATGTTAGAGTCGCGCGCTTATAAAATTACTATTCATTAAGGAATAAAAATGCAAAATACGCATGCTATATTATTTAATGCAGTGGCCGAAAAAGAAGATAGGGAGCAGTTACTACAAAATCTAGAACAGAAAATTAAAGAAAAGAGAGATGCGCGCAAAGCTCAAAAACAAGAATTTAGGGCACGTACAGAAAAGTCATCACCTCAGTCTGCTTATAACGTTAAACCGCAACAAAATCATCCATCCAGCGGCACTAATGGTCACCAAGCTCGTGGTAGGGGTAGAAGAATATAATTCCTATTATTAAACGTTAAACATAAGTTGAATTAGTGGGCTGCGCACATAGGGCCCAGCCCAATCTACGGCTTTTGGTGTTGAGCTAATGTTAGTGATGTAGGCTGGGCTGAGTTTACGAAGCCCAGCAACAGAAAAGTCAGTTATTCGCCAAATTTTATCTCACTAGTTTGTTCAGCTCCAGCTGCCCAATCAGGATTTAAAATCCCTTTTTTAATGTAATGATGAATGCTCGAATATTGCCAATCCGTCGGATTTTTTACATAACCATGTTTTACAGGATTGTAATGGATGTAATTTACATGCTGTTGGTAATCATTTTCGTCTTGAATTAGATGTTCCCAAAACCGTCGTTGCCAAATTCCTCGCTCGCCTTTTTTATGGCGGCTAGTAGATATATTTTCTGTCCTAGGAATTGCGCGAGAAAAATAACTTTTAATTAAGCTCAATCGTTGCGAATAATTACCATCATTTTCCGGTAAACTCATAATCATGTGTAAATGATCCGGCAAAATTACAATGGCATCCGTTTGAAAAGGATGCCGTTCTTTTACGATCTTAAAAGATCTTTGTAAAAGAATAATGTTATCAATCAAGGTTTTTCTATTACGATCGACTAAATTAACCGTAAAAAAATATTTCATACCAGGAATTTTTACCCTGCGATAGCGCATAGC
>CAYUYG010000214.1:0-4110 GCA_964449125.1 uncultured Coxiellaceae bacterium
GATCGAATCTAGGACTTAGTTTCTGCAATACATTTTTTGTTCTTCTATAAAACTCTTCAATTCCTAGCTCTTCGTTGTAAGTTGGAACTATGACCGAGATAAGTGTTTTAATTCCAATCATGTGACCATAGTATTTTCTTAAACCACTTGTAATATAGTTGCCATCAAAGTTTATTTTTAAATCATGAATTATCGACTCAGTTTCTGAAATATTAATATTCAAACAACTTTCTTTGCTTATTAACTCGTACTGACCTGTAACCCCTAAAAAACTCTCAATATCACGAGCAATTTCTAAAACACTTGTTTGACGCGGGCTCGCAATATTAAGTATCTTGTTTGTGTTTGTTTTTACACTTAGAGCCACACCAATTATTTCATGGACATCATCAATATCAATAATATTTCTAGTAGCTTGGTCCCATAACTGAAATGGCTTCTGAAAATATATTGCGTCAACCATAAAATTTATCAAACTCGACTTAGCATCAGATAGAGCTAATAGTTGAGGCAGCCTAAAAATAAAGAAATTTTGAGCCTTCTCTTGTACTAATTTCTCCATACGTATTTTATGTTGTACGTAAGGAGTTTCTACAATTGCTCGGTCGGGATCAAGAATACTGCATGAACTAAAATAGACGAATATCTTTTCCGGATGAGCAGACAATGCATCTGATAAAGAAATTTCCTCGGCCTCAATTAGTTCACTATCCGAAATAGTCGAGTCATTGACGCTCCCAGCGAAAACTAGATATTTCGTTTGCAACGAATAATCTAGGAAACGATTAGCTATAACCCCGCTGCCCACAACCATACTCACGCGTTCATCCCTGAGAGAAGAAAAATGATAAGAAAGCCATTATTTGGTAACTACAGCCAAAATCGAGACACCAAAAGGGAAATTTAGATGTCGAATCAAAATTCGTTCAATACCAAAAATAATTTTTAATATTGAATTGAGCACCTTGCTTGGCATATCCACATCTGATGCACCATCTCGTCTTAAGAGATTATTCAATGTACGAACTGCCCATACAACCGGGAAAAGAAGTGTGTTGTAGTACGTTATTTTTTCGATTGTGAACCCAGCCTGCACTAACTTTCGCTGCATCTCTGCTAGCGTATAACGTCGTTTATGCTCATTCAGTTCATCAAAAGAGGACCACAAGAACATATACGCAGGTACAGTAATTATTGCCTTCCAATGTTCTACAAGTAGAGAACGTATTGCAACTAGAGACTCTGTATCCTGATCAATATGTTCAATAACATCTAATGCGGTTATTATATCGAAGAAGTTTTTTTCATAGGGGATTGCATGAGGCAATGCTCCTTTTTCAACTCTTCCGTCAAATATTTCTTTGCTAAAACTAATTGCATCATCTGACATATCCATGCCAAAAGTTGGCCCAATATTTTGGAGCGCATTCAGCATCAAACCACTTCCGCAACCAATATCTAAAATCTTTGGCTCAAAAATATTTTCTGCGTATCTATTAATCACATCTAAGACTATTTTCTTTTTTGTAACAAACCACCAATGGCTTTTTTGTATTTTAAAAAAAGTCCGGTACATGTAAATATTCATTATTTACCCAGCATATGGTTTATATTAATTGCCAGTATATTATCAAACTTATATATTATAAATATCAGGCTTATAGCCGTTCAAGTTCGCAGCTTTCAAAAACCACTCTGCCGTCGCGGCAAGTCCACGCTTTAATCCATCACGCCCCCCATATTGCGGTTGCCACCCGAATATTTCCTTGGCTTTCGAGTTATCTGCCCATAAGCGCTCAACCTCTGAATTTTCGGGGCGAAAACGGCCTTCATCCGTTACAATTTCAATTTCAACGTTCATTGCTTCAGCAATCAACTGTGCTGTATCACCAATTGATATTTCATAATTACTTCCAAAGTTAACAACCTCCCCAAGTCCTTTATCTGAGTTCAATGCAGCAACAAAACCTGCAACTGTATCTTGCACGAAGTTGAAATCTCGGGTTGGTGAAACCGCTCCGAGTTTGATCTGCCGTTTGCCACTGGCTATCTGGCTAATGATTGTTGGTATCACAGCTCGAGCAGACTGACGCGGCCCGTAGGTATTGAATGGTCGCGCAATCACTATAGGCAGACCAAAAGAAGCGTAGAAAGAGTAGGCCAACTGATCTGCAGCAATTTTTGTGGCCGAATACGGCGACTGACCTTGTAGGGGATGCCTTTCAGTCATCGGAACAAAACGCGCTGTTCCGTACACCTCACTTGTCGAGGTATGGATAATTCGTGAAACGCCCAAATCACGTGCCGCTTGAAGCACATTCAATGTACCTTTGATATTAGTATCAACATAGGTATCAGGAGAATGATAGGAATATGGAATTGCAATTAATGCCGCAAGATGAAGCACGGCATCACACCCTTTGATTGCCTCTTTTACACCATGTGGATCACGTATATCCCCGGCAAAAACTTCAAATTCACCCCTGAGTTCAGGTGAACAATTCTCCAGCCACCCCCAAGAGTTGAAAGAATTATATAAAACAAATGCACGGACATTGAATCCAGCGCGGACAAGTGCCTCTGTGAGGTGCGAACCGATGAATCCATCGGCACCCGTGACGAGGAGTGTAGGAGTTGATGACATTAGTTTTTCTCAGTCAGTTGATTAACTTAGGTGAAGTAACAATTTCTTGGTATGACCCAGTACGGAGAGTACACATTTCACCAATTTCTACGATTTTGGTGCACTTTTTCAATGTAGTAAGCCGGTGAGCAATAATCAGAATAGTCAAATCTGAACTAAGACTCTCTATGGCCTGCATCACAGCCTCTTCTGTTTCAGTGTCGAGGGCGCTAGTCGCTTCATCAAAAATTATCACATCTGCCTGCTTGTAGAGTGCGCGAGCTATGCCAATCCGTTGTCGCTGCCCACCAGACAACCGGATGCCGCGTTCTCCGACGGTGGTTTTGTATTTCTCAGGCCACGACTCGATGATGTCTGCGATCTGCGCCTGACGTGCTGCTTGTTTAACCCGCTCATGGTCTATTTGTTCGCTGGGTTGGCCAAAAGCGATGTTGTCTTCGATCGAACTGTCGGCCAGGAAAATGGCTTGGGGTACATGCGCTATATGCGCTTGCCATCCGCGGCAGTTTTTTGGAGAAATGACTAAACCGTCAATCTCGAGATCGCCGCTTGTGGGCTGCAGAAGGCCCATTACGATGTCAAGCAAGGTGCTTTTCCCACTCCCTGTTGCGCCTATAAAACCAACCCGGCTGCCCTTCTTGATCACAAGATCAAAGTCATTGAGCACCCACGGCGTTTGTGGACTGTAGCGGAATGCGATCTTGTTCAGACGAATTTGTTCCTTGAAAGGAAGAGGCTCTGCTGCGGCTTGATCAGCATAATCCGGTAACGGCTGCTCAAGCAACTCTAGCGTATCTTGCAGCGATATTTGTCCACTTTGAATGTTTGCCCAAGCTGCATACGCTTGTTGCAACACCGGCAACATGCGCTGAGATCCAAGCGCCAAAGCGCCAAGAATGGGGATGGCTTTGGCCGCCCCGTCGGGTTGCTGGGCAAGCGTGTAGGCCAAGGTGGCGATAAGTGTCGTCCCCAGAGCTTCCATTGCGTAACGTGGGCTGGCACTGATGAACGCACTTCTCCCTTGCGCCCTGCGCAAGGGTAGATCGGCATCGCGATAAATCTTGCAGTAGGCCGATTGACTGCCATCAATCAGGACATCGCGTATGCCACCGAGCCCTTCCTGCAATGATTTGATTACGCATGTCGACTCACGGGCGCAAAGCCGGCTATCGGATAACAATTTTTTCCGTGAACTCCGGATAATGCCGCCGTAAATCAGGCCAAACCCGCCAAATGCGGCTAATGCTATTACCGGCTCAATAGACAAAAGCGCAACGAGAATGGCAATCAACATCACAGTTGATGCAAGCAGGTTGATGAGCATCATGATGATATGGATAACGACGTTGGTTTTGTTTGAGATACCGTTAATGATCTCGCTACTATTGCGCGCCACATGAACCGCATAAGGTTGATACAGCGTTCGCCGGTAGATACTGATACTGAGATCCGCGCCCGTTGAAAAG
>CAYUYG010000215.1:0-4105 GCA_964449125.1 uncultured Coxiellaceae bacterium
TAGTGATAATTTGCCAGTAAACATTTTCCCAAATAACAGAAAATTAAATTTGATCAAATCGATAACTTCATGCCAAGCATAACCAAAAGCTTGTAAAGGTGAGTATTGAATAGTACGTAATAAATCAGGTGGCCATGCAAAATTCGGTGCGATGCCAAGTAGCCCGGTGGGTGCTGAAAAGAAGCTACGTTTTGCACCGAGTCTAATGGGGACAATCACATTTTTTCCATCGCGAATAACGCTTATTGAAACGGTTTCGTTTGGGCGCTGTGTGACATACGTAATCAAGTCATACCAGTTTTTGATAGGCAATTTATTAATGGCAGTAATCTTATCACCGAGCTTCAAAAGGCCGACTGCAGGGGAGTCGGGTTTGATCATGCCAATGACAAGTGGAATGGGAGGTTCATACGGTTTAAAACCCAGGCTACCAAATATATCAGGCGATAAACCATCGATGCTCCAGGTGCTTAAATTAAGCTGATGCGTGCTGGTGTTCTGTGTATTGATGTCTTTTACCTGCATGCCGAGTTTTTTCTCTTCTCCAGCAGAGGCAATAAGACGAAACAATACACCTGTCCAGCTTGTTATTTTTTTTCCATCTAGCTGAATGATTTCTTGATTGGACTGCAAACCACTCTCGGCTGCGATAGTATTTGGTGTGACGGCGCCAATCACTGGTTTAATAGTCACAAAACCGATCACAAAAATCAGCCAATATAAAAAAAACGCACACACCAGATTAATAAATGGACCTGCTGCAACGATAAGGATTTTTTTGTAATAGGGTTGACGGTTAAATGCAAACGGCAATTCGTTCTCTGGCACATTCTCCTCATTTTCATCCAGCATCTTGACGTAACCGCCGAGAGGAATCAGTGCAATGACGTATTCCGTGCCTTGCTTATCGTGCCAGGACCACAATCGTTTACCAAAGCCGATCGAAAAACGCAGTACTTTGACGCCTAATAAACGTGCAGCAGCAAAATGCCCGGCTTCATGTGTTCCAATCACAAAAAATACTGTGACGAAAATGCCAATGATTGAAATCAGGGTAGACAGCACTTAGGCTCCGTATGTTTTGTTTGATTTAATACCCAGATTTTTCAAACGGTGCGTAATTCTGCTGGCACTCGCTACGTCTTTAAAGGGTCCGATTTGGACGCGGTAAAGCCTCCCATTCGCCATGGGGTGCGCAACTTTAACAGGCGCTGATACCAGGGTTTCTAGACGTTGTTGAAGGCGATCGGCATGTGATTTATTGCGAAATGCTCCAACTTGTAAATAGAAGTAACGGTCGGCGGAGTTAGGGCGCGCTGCGGCGATTTGATGTCCTGAATGCAATTTCGATACTTTAAAATGATGAGTATCATTTTTTTGCGCCATGATGATAGTGTCTTCATGGCCGTAGGTTAATGGATTCAGAGCCCGTATTTTAACGTGGGCCGTCCCGTGGCCGAGCATGCCGAGTTTTTTGGCTGCTACATAGGATAAGTCGATTAGACGCGAACCTGAAAATGGGCCCCGGTCATTTACTTTGACAATAACCTTGCGATGATTACGCAAATTCGTGACTTCGACATACGTTGGCAGAGGTAGTGTTTTGTGCGCTGCCGTCATGCCGAGCATGTTATAACGCTCGCCACTTGAGGTTTTGCGATTATGGAACATCGTGCCATACCAAGACGCCGTGCCAACAGCTTCATAATGTTTGCTAGAAGCCATTGTATGATAGGGTTTGCCGAATACCCAGTACGTTTTATAATTACCGTATTTAGCGAGGGGTTCTGCTTTAGGAACGGCATTGGGTACTTTCTTTTCATCGACGTAAAAATTAGGCGGGCCATCTTTTTTACCAACATGCGCACAACTGCTTAACAAGCTCATTAACAAAAGAGCTAAAACAGTGTATAGGTGCCGAATGAGTGTGTTGGATGTCCTGTTTGGTAATAAAGAGATATTCATATTAGCTTCCATTATTTAATCTGTTCCTCAATGCTTCAATGTATTGGCTTAATTCGTAAATGGCCATTGCATATAAATCGCTGCGATTATAACGTTTAATAACGCCAAAGTTATGAAATTCGAGCCAGTATTCTTTACTGTATCGAGTCGGCAATTCAACTATTTTTACTTTGAGATTAGGCGGCGAGACAGCTGTTTTGGGAAGAATGCCGTATTTTTCCAATTCAGGTAGAGAGAAAGCCTGATTAGGCTTGCTCATTTCCATCAAGTATTGATAACGTTTGCTACTGACCACCGTGGCTTGGATGACAACGGGTTCTTTCATGCGCCAGCCATAACGTTTGTAATAATTAGCAATACTGCCGATAACATCCACCTCATTATTCATTAAATCGGTTTTGCCGCTCTTGGAAAAATTCACCGCATAATGGCGGTAAGTGCTAGGCATAAATTGTGGTTGACCAATGGCGCCTGCGTAAGAGCCCATGACTTTGAGGGGATCTAAGTGTTCATCTCGGCTTAAAATTAAAAATTCTTCTAGTTCTTTCCTGAAAAAATTGGCGCGGGAGGAATCACTAAAGGCGAGGTTGGTAAGAGAATCGATCACACGGTATTCACCTAAACGCGTACCATACTTGGTTTCAATACCAATCGTTGCGACGATAATACTGGCTGGCACATTAAATGTTTTCTCAGCTTGATGGAGCGCAGTAGCGTATTTATTCCAAAACTCAACGCCGTGAGTAATGCGCCACTCATTGACGAACAACATTTGATAAGTGTTCCACAGTTCTTTTTCCAACGGTTTTTTGACGCTTTTGACTACCTGCGGACGTAATTTGACAGCACTGAATAAAGTGATGAGCTGTTGTTTTTTGAAATGGTGTTGCTTAACCATTTTATCGATAAAAGTACGAACATCTGGTCTTTCAGCAAAATGGGAATCCGCATAGGCGACATTGATTCCTATTGCTATCAAGAGCAATAGAATGGATAAAAGGATCTTTTGTCGCATAGTTCACCTTATGTCGTGACTAGTTTTCTATGAGTTTGTATAGACATCAGCATACCGAAACTTGCCATCATCGTCACCATGGATGAGCCTCCCTTGCTAATTAACGGCAATGGAATGCCCACAACGGGTAAAATACCAGTGACCATACCCATATTGATAAAAAAAGATACAAAGAAAGTGAAGGTAATACTTCCTGCTAATAAGCGTGAAAAGGTATCTTGAGCATTGATCGTAATATAAATGCCGCGCAGGATAACCAGCATGAATAAAACGATTAATATAATCGTGCCAATAAAGCCAAACTCCTCGCCGCAGACTGCAAAAATAAAATCGGTGGAATGTTCGGGTAAGAATTGCAAATTGGATTGTGTGCCATGTAACCAGCCCTTACCAAAAATACCTCCTGAGCCAATGGCAATTTTTGATTGGATAATGTGATAGCCTGCGCCCAAGGGATCACGTTCCGGATTAAGAAAGGTTAGAACACGCTGCCGTTGGTAATCGTATAAAAAATACCAAGCAAATGGCACGCAAATGCCGAGTCCCAATAAAGTGGTAAACATAAAACGTATGCTCAAGCCTGCAAGGAATAAAACACTGCCACCGGCGATAATGAGCAGAATAGCCGTACCCAAATCCGGTTGTTTGGCGGTTAATACAGCAGGGACCAGAATGATTGGAACGGCAATGAGAGTCGATTTGAAAGTAATGGGCAGATGCAGTTTGTGATAAAAACTGGCAAGGAGAAGCGGGATTGCTAATTTCATTATTTCAGAAGGTTGTAAGTGGATGAAACCCAAATTGAGCCAGCGCTGGCCACCTTTACCAATATGCCCAATGAAGGAGACGGTAATGATCAGTAATAAACCGCCAACGTATAGCCAAGGCGCGGCACGTTGCAGGGAGACGGGTGGAATTTGCGCGACAACAAACATGACGCAAAATGCTAGCATAAATTTAAAAACCTGAGATTGAATCACATGCAAGTTTTGACCGCTGGCACTAAATAAAATAAGCAACCCAGCAGTGCACAACATCAAAAGAAAAAACAATAGCATGATGTCAATATTTATATATTGCCAAAACGTTCGATAGCGTTTCTCACTCGATAGTTTTTTTATTTTT
>CAYUYG010000216.1:0-2380 GCA_964449125.1 uncultured Coxiellaceae bacterium
AATAACAAGGTTATTGAAAAGCCCTTTTTATCAAAAGAGCTAATTAAATATCTAAAAATTCCTGTTTATAAGATACCAAAAGTTATTATTAAGGCAAGAGCATTGATGCGTGGTGAAATAACGAAGCTACCAGCTTTTGTAAGGCTACGCGAGGTAATAGAAGAAATTCATGGGATGGGTATCGAGTTAGGAATTTTAACATCTAATTCCTCAGAAAATGTCGATCAGTGGTTGAAATGCAATAATCTGCAAAACTTATTTCATTTTATCCATATTGAATCGAGTTATTTTGGTAAGAAGCGCGTATTAAGAAAATTAATTAAAAATTATCATATGGATTGCTCGCGTACGTTTTATGTTGGTGATGAAACTCGTGATATCGAAGCCGCGAAAGCTTCTAATATCAATTCTATCGCAGTTACATGGGGTTTTAATTCAGAAGCAGTATTGTTGCAACACCAGCCTCATTTTATGGCAAGAAAACCGGAAGATATTCTTGCGATTTGCAAAAAATTAAATAATTTATGAAAACTCCGTTGATAACAAAACTAAATGCTCCAGTAATTCTTAATACCGCTTCTCATTTGAAACAGAAAGGGCAGTTAGCAAGCTCAAAAAATAACCTGGTTTACTTGGATATTGACGATGCTTACATTCATCAGTTATTTCCATTATTACAAGATCATCAAATTAAAATCCCTGATTACTTTGGTGAGGAATCAGTAGGTGCGCATATCACGGCAATTTATCCAGAAGAAGGTAAGAGAATTAGTAAACATGATTTAGGTATGGAGTATGATTTCTCAATAAAAGCTGTGGTTATCGCTGAAATTGGCAAAAAAAATTATTATGTACTTTTAGCTGAGTCATCCTCTTTATTGCAATTGAGAAGAAAATACAACCTTCCTGATCTTTTGTATTTTAAAGGCTACTGGGTTGGATTCCATATCACAATTGGTGTGAGAGATTAGCAATGTTAATCAGATTTTATATCGCAGGTGTCAGATGGAGAAAAAGTAACCTAAAAACTCGCTGGTTAAAGCCAAGCCGTCAAGTAATATAGCCAATACGTTATATGAACACATAGCTTCTGTTATCCGTGATGCGAGAGCAAGCATCGTGCGATCAGTTGATACTACGATGGTAAAGGCTTACTGGCATATAGGGCAACATATCGTTGATGGAAACAAAGTGGTGCTAAGTAGGCGATATATGGCAAGGAATTGCTTAGAGATCCTTCTGCCAAGTTAAGTAAGGAATTTGGCCGTGGTTTTGGCGTTACTACCCTTAAAGATGTACGGAAATTCTATTTGGATATTCCTGAAGCGCACCAACTTGTTGAAACAAAACTGGAGGAACCGCTAATCAGTAAATTACAGCATTTTTTGCTGGAACTGGGTCGAGGGTTTGCTTTTATCGCTATGCAGAAACGCCTAACACTGGATGGCAAGCATTATTTTTATCATGCGGTGCTTAAATGTAACATCACCATTGACCTTAAGACCTGTGAGCTGACCCATGCTGATTTAGGGTAAATGCTGTTGTACGTTAATTACTATGATAGGGAGTGCTTGACGGAGGGCGACAATCCGACACTAGGATTGGCATTGTGCACTGAGAAAAGCGATAGCATGGCCAGCCCAGCTCGGGTCGTTCATTGAGCGGCATCCCCTAATAACGATATGGCCTTATCACGTGCTTGTGCAGCGATTATAAGGCCAAGCTGGTATCAGGTGATAGACATCCTTAAGCTTACTTGTGATATGTGCGTGTCGTCTCTATTTCATCTTTCTCATCAGTTGACCCATGCAAAGGGAGGTTATCTATCGTTGATTCAGTAGTTGATGTTTCGTTCTCATCTCTTTCTGCGTTCATTCGATGCCCTAATAAAGTGAGAAAATCATTAGAGAAGGGAGAGCTTGAGTTTCGATAGTGCGGATTTTGTGGCGATAGCTCAGGTGCAAAAAACTTGCTTAAGTTGCTGATGAAATCAGTAAGGCCATGACAGACTAGGTCAAGATCTGATACGTGAGTTCCTGTGTCGAAGCTATTAACCCCTGCTTTTTGTAAATGCTCTCTTAATCCAAAAATATTGTCAAACTGACTGCTTTCTTGAACGAAAATGGCCTTTAACATAGCTGCATTTAGTTTAGCCATTCCTTTAAGTACGTCCTGAAACAGGTCTGCATCCAACGACTCTTCTTCTAGTGGACTAGTATCTAATTCAATTTTTGTTAGGGTATCTATTTGTTCAAGTTCAATCCCTTCCTCAGCACACAGTCTTTTTAAATTATTGGCATGATGATGGCCATAGATTAAGATTACTGTTGCATTTTCATGTGATCCATACTGTTCTAGCGCTGCTTTCTTAGCCATTGTT
>CAYUYG010000216.1:2390-4101 GCA_964449125.1 uncultured Coxiellaceae bacterium
ATATACAGTGGGGCACTTTTTAACAAATTCTTCTGCGGTGAGGTTCGTGAAGTCTTCTTCTGTGAGTGATGAGTATTCTTGTACAGAGGCTTTGGTAATTTCTTCTTGTTGTTCTGCAGGTGCGGTTGGATAGATGACGGATATTTTTTGTAAGATTAATAAAATTAATGGACCACCCTGATACAGTAATTCTTTTTGTTTTGTATTTAATGATTGATAGTGTTCCGGTATTCCTTGAGCAAAAACATCCTGTACTTTACTAACAATTTCCGGCATATCGGAGGACTCTTGCAAAATCGTTTCTAAGCTTGTGTTATTCCATACCCCTTCAAGTAAAACAGGATAATTTTGATCAGCAATTTTTCCTAATAATTTGGCAATATTAAATTGCGAAATGGTTACTCGGGCTCTGTTTATGAATTCATCAATTCTTGACGTTTTAAAATTAATGCCAGGTAAATCGACAGCATGTTTTTGGGCAAATAATATAATTTTCATGGGTCACATCTTTCTTTATTAAAAAAGTAGTTTAGTTGATTTTGATTTGTTGGCAAGGTCGATCTAGCTTCCTCTGAAAAAGCTGCTTTAAAATTGGATACATTGTTTTCTACGCGATTTTAAAAATTTATATAAAGGATAAACGATAATTTAACTGCCTGTCTATAATATTAAATATGCATATTGCTATTAAATACCGTATATGATGATTCGTAATTTTTTCCATTCGTAATCAAGTCAGTCCGCAGTTTTTTCATTGCTTAAAACCACTCGCAAAGTTGGAGCAAAAAATAAATGCGCGCTAGACATTTCCAAGCGTTGTTAATGATATCACTGTGGAATATGATTGCATTGCAAGATTATCAAATATAAAAATTCGTCTCATACGATTTAACGTTTAATCCATAACTCGCTGTGGATTAAATCCATATGGATAATGTTCCCATTGATAGCCAGCTTTGCCTAAATTATATCCCAGATAAAAAAGTTTATTCATATATGTTTTATCAAACATCGTGGTTTGTTTTGCACTGAAATTTTCCGGCACATAGGCAAGGTTATATTCAATTTTATCACGCTGCGTGTACGTATATAGTCGGTATAGATCCCCGATACTTTGCGATTTTATGAGCGTATCTATTGCACGAATAGCAATATATCTTAATTGTGGTTTAACATCCTCCCACTTGGGATGTACACTCTGATTTCGGATAATATATAATTTTCGAACACGTCTTTGTCCTTTTAAAAATTTACCTTCTTTTGCAAAAGGTACAATTGCATTTTCAAATAACATGACCTGTACCTCAACCCCTCCATCTACGTGCATTTCATCGTATTGTTTGCCAGCAGCATTAACTTTAAAATATTGCGGAGGAAAAGTAGCAGGCAGTGCTGATGAAGCAAGCAAAATTTTACGAAACAAAGACAAGGCATTTGATGAGCCACTAGCAGCAATTGCGCCCATATCCCAAATGACTAATCGCTGTGAATACATTTCAGATGTTCCGATCAAAAGACGTCTGCCTTTCAAATGCTCCGCGGCGATAGCTTTTAACACTTTTTCATCAATTAGCTTATCCATAAGCTTAGCTAGAGGTGTGTTATCTGCTAAAGAAGGAACAGAGGTAATATGTGCAAAGGATAATGCTAATGTAAATATGCTGTAAGGTTTATAAATATCCTTATCCATTATATTGGTATAGACATATTT
>CAYUYG010000217.1:0-4099 GCA_964449125.1 uncultured Coxiellaceae bacterium
TTTCAGGTAATGACGAATTGCTTGTTAAGGCGAAAATATTAAAAACACTCTGTATTCCTCTATCTCTTTTTGCAAGTTCTAAAGGAGAATCGGTTATCGTGGTAGAGGTTGAAGCTTGTTCATAAGCTAATTTTTCATGTTTAACAATAAAGCGCAAAACAGCTGGGTTTGGATTTTTACAAGCCGAGGCATACAGGTTGTTGCCAGCCGTAGAAGCATTGTGATCGGCATTAGCTTTGAATAATCTGTCGCGGATATTTTTTCCGTCTTTAGACGGCGTTTTTAATAAACTTTTAACATCTTCGATAGGCGAGGATTCTACCACCAAATGAAACAGATTTTTTTTAAGGTCATTGAACCAGATAGACTGAATGTTTGCTTCGTCCGTGTTTTGAATAAATGCTTGTAACAATTCAATGGCATTCTGGTCCAGGAGCAAAGGAATAACCTGTCTCACTTGCTCTGGGTATTTCTTTGTGTTGACTGCCCAATTCAAAAAGATTGCAAGTTGTGTTAGTGCGGCTTCTTTCTGTTCCGGAAC
Organism: uncultured Coxiellaceae bacterium; assembly: GCA_964449125.1. Classification (GTDB taxonomy): domain Bacteria; phylum Pseudomonadota; class Gammaproteobacteria; order DSM-16500; family DSM-16500; genus Aquicella. Next base: position 542 of record CAYUYG010000217.1, read on the forward strand.
ATTAGAAAAAAGCCAGGTATGATAAATGGAGATAATTGTCGAAATGATTTCTATTTTATCTTCTCGTAACGCAGCGGTCATTGTCCACGCCAATATTTCTTGTAATTCTGCGGAGGAAAGGGTTTTTTGCACATTGGGGTCGGAATAAAATTTTAGTAGGAGCGCTGCATTTTCTAGCAATTCTGGTTGTTTGCCAGCCTGGATCGCATTAAACATGTGTCTTACTACTTGGGGATTATTTTTAGCTAAAAGAAAATCCATCGGGATTGTAGGAGTTAGTTTGCCATGTTTGACTAAATTTGCACCGCGTTGTAAGAGTAAATCCACTTTCGCTACGAAAGTTTGATCTTCTTTTAAATGTAACAGATCCACTGCTCCATGTTGACCTCTACTCGTTCGAGCCATTTCTGCCTTAGATCCTTGAGCCGGCGGCCTTGCAAAAATTTTCTCTTCTTCTTTTACAAGATAGGCTAAGGTAGCTGGATCGGGATTATCACATGCATGCGCATAAAGCATATTTTGGAAATTATCTCGTATAAAAAGCCGGTCTTGAATGTTTTTTCCATCTTTAGAAGCAGTTGTTAATAATTGTTTAACTTTTTTCTTAGGCCATGATTGGGTCACTAATTGATATAAAGTGCTCTCGGCATGGTTGAATACAATTTTTAAAAGATCGGCTTCATTATTATTCTGAATAAATTTTTGCAGTAACCCTAACTGCTGCTTCCTGATGGCGGAAGCAATAATCTGCTTAAGTATTTCAGGTTTGCCTTTGCTAACTGCCCAATTTAAAATTATTAAAAGATTTTCTTGTGCCGCTCTTTTCTTAGATTCGTTGTCTTGCGTCGATTGAGACCAGGTTAAATATAGGTAGCCGATAAGAGTGACATGATGATCATTATTTGTTTCTAGTGCAGCTTGTAAGGCCCAGTCAAGTGCTATAATGGGGGCTGACGCGTCCAATGTAGTTTGTTTTTTTGACGCTTCTTTTTCTTGCATATCTACTGTGTCACGTACTGCTTGATAGAATTCAAGTAATAAGCGTGGATTTTTCCTTAAATTTACTGCGCCTTGTTGATCGTGATCATGTAAAAAATCGAAGATACATTTGAGAATGCCTGGATCTTTCTTTTCTAAAAGAAACCCAAGTAAGGGTTTGCCTTTTACCGTGGCGGCTAAATCTGCTCCATAGTTTAATAGCTCAGTTATTTTTCCATACGGCGGTTTTCCATAATCAATGTTTGCTATAGCTTGAGCGTAATCAGCACCCTTGGCGTTTGCAGCAGACCGAACATGTTCATCTAAACCTTCAGCTACAGGATTTAAAATTGCTTGTTCTTGTCTTAATAAATTAGCGAGTACTCGATTGTCGGGGTTGCATACTGCACCGAATACCGGACTATCAGAACGCGATTTACTAATAAGATCATACCCCGGAATCTGCGCTAGGAATGCATTAAAATTATCATAATTAAGGTGTGCAGCGGCAAGTTTAATGAATGCATGTTTTTGATTTAAAATCGCTAAATCCTGGGGACTAGCTTTTTTGGCAAGTTCACGAATTCGGTCGATGTCATTTGCTTTAATAGCTTGTTTAAAATCCTCACAATAATTGTCTAATAATGCTACCAAGACACTTACCAGCAAAGGTTTTTTACGCTCTTGTGCAATAGTGAGCGCTGACTTATTGCTTGAATCAGGTCCTAAAATTACTGCTAATCTTACTTCCGGTGATAATTTTGTAAGTTCGGATGCTATCAGGTTACGTTCAGTTTGGGTGTTGTACTGAGCTGCTAGGTAATGCATTAATTTTTGTTGTTTGTTAATGGGTTTTAGCAAAAATCCTGGTTCTTGCAATAATAGTCTAATAACTTCTAAATTATCAGCTCTTTCAAGCGCATAATCTTGGTGTTTTTGTAAAATTTTTTCTAAAAAAACTTTAGCGAAACGTGAGTAGGATGTGTTTGATGCTAGTACCATGAGTAGAGTTCGAAGCATCATTGCAATTACTTCATTACGATTCTGAACGTTTTTATTACGCAGAATTTTCATATAGATTTGGGCAAGTTGTAACTGTAAGTAAAAACTTCTGCGAGCAAGTAGCTGTAAATTTTTTATATTGTTGTCTATGTTGTTGCGGTAATCATCAGAGTGAAGAATTTTTAAGAGGTCACGTGCTTCGAAAACCGCGCGCTGTTCTGTAGTTTTGTCTTCGTCTTTTATTTTGTTCCAAACATGACGGGAAACTTCTTCTATACTAAGCCCTCTTAATAATCCTTTACGGGCTACAAAGAGAGGTATGCCTGCAACATCGGCAGTTATCTTTTTTAATCGTCTTTTAATTGCCGCTCGTATTTCTGGTGATAAGCTCTTGCAAGATGCAAGCCTCTGATATCTTGCAAGCATTTGGTCAATAATTTTGGTGGGGCTGTCACTATCAATATTTGTATAGGCTAATGCATTATCAAATTCTTTTTTAAGGCAGGGTAAGTAATAAAAGTTATAAGCAATATTGGCTAATTTAAGTTCAGCTTCAGCTTGCTGACGTTTGGATGAGTGGCCTTGTTCTGCCTTTTTTTTAAGTACTTTGAAATCATTGGTATCTGAAAAAAAATGAACGGCGAGTAGCGCCTCAGTCTGGTCTATGTGAACTCTATGCATCTCTTCCACTCCGATCTTTTTATAATTTATTGAATTATACTTATGAATTCGTGTAATTAGATAGCTCTAAATGCTCTAAATTTATACTAAAATATGCTGAATGTATAGAGATTTACTGTTTTAGGCGTATGTTTGATCGAGAATCAAACAAATTAAAGCCCATAAAAAGAACAGCTTAACAATATATCTTCAATCGACAGCTTGGTTTGTCTGAATAGCCTAGAAGGATTATAAGATGCGCATATGGGTCGATGCAGATGCTTGCCCTTCCGTGATAAAAGAAATTTTATTTCGTGCGGCGATTCGAACAGAAATCCAAGTGACGCTGGTCGCCAATCAACTTATTTCGACTTCCCGCTCACCGTTTATAAAAAGCATCCAAGTGTTGGCAGGATTCGATGTCGCTGACAATTATATCCTGCAAAATATGGAAGCGGGTGATTTAGTCGTGACCGCTGATATCCCATTAGCTAATTCCGTCATCAATCAGGAAGGAATAGCCTTAAATCCACGTGGCGAACTCTATAGCCCCAGCAATATTAAACAAAGGCTTGCCATACGTAATTTTAGCGAAGGTTTGAGAAGCAGCGGTATAAGGATGGGTGGTCACTTAAACTTAAGTAAAAAAGAAATTCAAGCCTTTGACAATTGTCTTGATCGCCTTCTTGCCAAGCTTCGTTTCGATCGCCTCGATGAACGCAGACAACTGCACCGGCGAGCCACCGCCAATATTGACCACGCGATAGGCCGCGGCTGGGCTCACCGAATCCCCATCGCTCTGCGCGCCGCGCTCGGGCGGAAGTGGCACAAGCCGCGCGATCGATTCCACCAGATCGCCAACAAAGGTGAAGTCACGCGACATGCGGCCTTCGCCGTAAACATCGATCGGCTTATCCT
>CAYUYG010000218.1:0-4093 GCA_964449125.1 uncultured Coxiellaceae bacterium
CCCCCCATTTTTATTGCCCGCTCCCGATAAATTATCATTTCCCGTCTTCAAGTGTTTTTTATCTTGATGATGTGTGCAATAGGTTGGATATTCACATTGCCAATTATTTATTACGTCAACCTGGCAGCGGCTGCTTTATTGTTTTTTTATCAACAAGATTTAATTAAATCACGCGATCCCAAAAAATGTTTTCGTGCTTTTTTAAATAATAATTTGGTCGGTTTTATTTTATTCGCGGGTATTTTTCTGAGTTATTATTAGAGCGGCAATCCAATGAAAATTATTGCAGATGCACATATTCCCTTCATTCAAGATTATTTTGCAAATCACGGGGAATTAATATTAAAAAAAGGCAGAGAAATAAGCCATGCCGAGGTGCAAGACGCCGATGTGCTATTGGTGCGCTCCATCACACCTGTCAATCAGGCACTGCTTGCCGATACGAAAGTAAAGTTTGTTGGCAGTGTCACAGCAGGCGCGGATCATTTGGATACGCATTGGCTGGATGAGGCAGGCATTGCTTGGAGCGTCGCTGCCGGATTTAATGCACCGCCAGTTGCAGATTATGTAACATGCATTATGGCTGCCTTGCAAAGTAAGCAGGATTTTAAAATGCTCGGCGCGCGCGCTGCGGTGATTGGCGTGGGGAATGTCGGCAAGCTGGTGGCTGCCCGCTTGAAAATCCTGGGCATGGAAGTGGTGTTATGCGATCCATTGCGTGCGCAGGAAGAGCAAGATTTTCATTCCGTCACCCTCGATAAGCTCGCTGATTTGGATTTAATTAGCTTGCACGTGCCTTTGATTAAAAACGGTGAACATCCCACGTATCATTTTATTAATCGTGAGTTTTTACAAAAACAAAAACCCGGCTGTGTACTGATCAATGCAAGCCGTGGAGCGGTCATCAATAGTCACGATCTCCTCGCGCACGGAACTCACTTGCGTTAGTGCTTTGATGTTTGGGAGGGCGAACCTAATATTAATAAAATTATTCTGGAAAAATCTTATCTAGCCACGCCCCATATCGCCGGTTATTCAGTGCAAAGCAAAATACGCGGCATTGAAATGATTTATCGGGTGGCTTGTGAGAAAAAAATGATTGTCCCGCAAACTATTTCGCCCATTATGATGCCGCGTCAGCGTTTGATATTTTCCGGTAAGACGCATCACTGGCATGATATTGTGCTGGGGGTGTTTAATCCGCGTATTATGACTGCCATGATGCGCGATGTATTAGCTGAAGATAACCACGGTACCTCATTTGATGAGATGCACAATCAATTTAATTATCGACAGGAATTTAGTTTTACTGATATTGAAGCAGAGATTGCGCCTGCTGATCGGTTATTATTGCAGCAATTGGGATTCACTATCCCTGCCTAATTAAGCCTTGTAAGTATGACGATGATGTTGTCCCGATTCATAAGTTTCAACGATATAGTCATACAGTGCTCGTGCTGCGCTCACCGGCTGGTCTGCTGACCAGATGAATGTGTGCAAGCTTGCCTTGGCGATTTCATAACATGATTGTTGTAATGCTTGAGCGCTAATTAAGCCATCCCGGTAGTCATGATAATGTACTAACATCTGTGCAGTATTTTCTTGCAAAGACAGTGAACCAATTTGAACTTTATTAAACCAAGCGGTTTTTTTATCAAGTTTTGCTATTTCGATTAATAGCGTGTTTGCAAATTCATTCTGTTCTTCGTCCATTGCTGAAGGTATGTTTTTTAATAGCTTTTCGAAAGCTAAGGCAATGATGTCAATTTCAGGGCGTCTGTTAGCGTTATCTGCTTGCATCCGCGTTATAAGAAAATTGATGCCTTCTAGTTGAGGGAAAAATCTTTCAAATAATCTGCCTAATGCAAACACATCACTGGCCGTTGATTTTTGCCCATCACGCGGAATTTCCGGGGCGACATACTCTTGGGCTCCAAGTTCGTCGCGCATTTCCTCGCCTTGGTAATGGCCGAGGCCTAAATCAATAAAGGTAATGATAGGTGAGCGCGGATTTCTTGCGTCAATCATAATATTGTTAATGGTGATGTCGCCGTGTATAAGGTCATTCTTCAAGATTTGAGTGATATAAGCCTGGATGATCGCATGGCAGATAATGGCTGCGCGTATTGGTGTTAATCGGCTTAATTTATTATATTGCATTAACCATTCTTGCAGCGTAATGCCAGGGGCTCTGCGCATAAAAAAGATGGATAAACCGCCAGCATAAGGCGTTGGAGCGCTTGCTTTGAAATGAGGTGCGCCTTGTAGTATATAGCTTTCGCGTTCGGCATCCTCACGGGCTTCAATTTTTGCCACCCATTTCTGGGAATTAAAATCTTCTTTATTTTTAATTTTACCGTTGGCCTTGCGTTTGATGGATCCAATGACGGACCGTGCACTACCAAATCCGCCATGACCTAGTTCTTTATTATCTAAGACACGGAGCTTTTGCGGTTTTTCTTTTTTCTTTTCTTTTTCCCCTTCTTTTTCGACCGTGTGTGTGTCGGGCTGAGCAGGTTTTTTTACGACAGCAAGATCGTGAGTTAACGTTAGCGTTTCCTTCTCGGGAATCACATACTTGCTGTCTTTTTTTAGATAAAGGATAGGGTCATGGTGTTTTTCTCTTAAATCCCAATAAGCACCGAATGACTCTGCCATTTCAGGGGTGAGCTCGCTTGGGGTTACAGTGGTCGTATCAGTACGACTAACGTTTTTTGGACGATGAAACATAATGATAACCACTCTCGTTTGTGTGTTGAGTTATTATTTTTGTATTATTTTTATGCATTATAAAGTAGCTTTCTTAATGGATCATTAAGGAGTTAGTTCTTAGACCGGTTCGATATTACCTTTTTTATAATACAAATTTAGTATTTTACACCTGTCTAAGTGGGCGTAATCTCTGTTCGTCGCCTATCAAGCTTAAAGAATCTGTTTTTTGTTCATCCAGCTTATCGCAGGTTTGAATGATGTACTCATAAAGTTCACGTTCCTCGCTAGGGATTTTCGAAGGCGAAAAATAAGTCTTTAAGTTTTTTCGAGCCAATTTATAGCAATGAGTACGTAGGGTTTTGCAGTCTATTAAACCCGCTTTATAATCATCGTAATGTAATAGCATAGCGACTTGATCTTTTTTGAGACCTAGAGCTTCAATATTGAAGTAGTCAAGCCAGCTTGTTTTACGGTGCAATTGTTGTAGGCGTAAAAAAATATTTTCTGCAAATGCTTGCTCTTCTTTTTCTTCTGCTGCTGGCGGTTTAGGCATGTCGTTCAGCAAATTGAAAAATTTGGCTATTGTTTCGATGCTCGGCCTTTTTTCGCTGTCTGCACGCGTCATGCTTTGGAGAAAAGATTTAATGGCTTTGAGTTCTTTCGGGAATGAATTTTCTAGCACCTCGCCGATCGCGCAAATATCAGAGGCAGTTGATGATGCAAATGGATTGTTTGTGGACGCATCCAGGCATTCAGCCAAGCCTAAATCAATGAAGGTAATAATGGGAAATCGTGGGTTGCTAGCATCAACCATGATGTTTTCATCGTGTATGTCGGCATGAACTACTCCGTGCCGATAAATCTGGTCCATGTAAGCACGTATAATAGCTTCTATTATTAGATTGGCGCGTACAGGCGTAAATGGCCTGGCTTTTCTATATTCGCGGAGATATTCTCGCAAGGTCACACCGGGGGCTCTCAGCATGAAAAATATATATTTGCCCTTGGCATAGGGTGTCGGTTGAGTCGCTTTTAAATGCTGCATTTTTTCTAGGATGGCTGCTTCTCGCATCGCATCCATGATAGGTTGAATCTTTGCCACCCATTTTTCTGGATTAAACTCGGGTTTATTTTTAACTCTACCATTTGCCTTGAGTTTCCCAGAGGCAATGACTTCCCGGACACTTCCATATGAACCCTTTCCTAATTTACCATTTTGCAAAACTCTGAATTTTTGGCTGGGTGCCTTTTTTTCCTGCTTTTCTTTATCTTCATCATCGCGATCTGCGCGTGACTCAAATTCTCTTACTACCGCTAGATCATTACTCAGCGTGAAAGCGCCACGCTCTGGAACTGCATAGCCGTTACCATTTTTTACTAA
>CAYUYG010000219.1:0-4037 GCA_964449125.1 uncultured Coxiellaceae bacterium
AGGAAAAAAAAAATAAACTCCTTAATCAGGCCTAAAAAGCTGCAAACAATCTCGCTGAGACTGTATTAGGCTGTGTAACGTATCCCATGTTGGATAAAATCATCGAAGCATTCAAAAATGCATCCCGCCAGTCCAGACCCTCAAAGTAATGGTAACCACACATGCCTATTGCTAAGGCAGCGGCAATAATCAATGCACCGTAGGTAAAATGCCGAATGACACGCCAAACAAAGGTGGTCATCGTCGCGAGTGGTTCGTGTTTACTTTCAAAACGCATGCCAATCTTCCTTTATCGTGTTTGAATTACGCTTCATTTTCCAAGGTTGCATTTCGCTTAACGGATAATAAAATGTTTCAAATTTTTTTATCGCTAGGGTGTCGGGTGAGTAAGCATAAATTTTAAAACCGGGGCTATTGCCAAATATAGGGCTAATAGATGGTGTACCTGTGACAGGTACTTCCTGATTATCCAGCGTTAAAATTTGAAACCAGTCCGAGTGTAAATGACCCGCCAATACACCCGTTATGTCCGGTACAAACTGAGTCAATTCTTGCTGAAAGCGTTGTGTATAAAGCGGTTTCCATAATGCGATTAACGTAAACAATTTAATGCGGCGCGTAGCATAAATATCTACACCGGGTGGGATATGCAAAGCGATCATCACTTTCTGCTTATTCGTTTTTGCGATTTGTAATTGCTGATGCAGCCAATTCAGTTCCTGCTCTGCCGTCTGCGCGATATGATCGCGTCGCGCCTTATACGAAAATAAAACCGTATTCAAAACAATTAAACGTAAATTCGACTGGCCAGGTAAGGTCAGCGCATAATATCCAGCGGTGGCAAACTCATCACGCATGATCCTGCGCGCACTGGGATCTTTGATTAAAGAAGACCAAAGCGTGCCTATTTCATGATAAAACGCGCCATTTGGCTCAGAAACATAATTATCTCGATACGAGTCATTATTGCCTATCACCATATAGACTGCGGTAGCAGGAAAAGCTCTTGCCAGTTCACTATTCAGAAATTCCAGGGTTTTACGCACAAACGTTTGATAACCCGCACGTGAGTGATCACCCGTGTAGCGCTTATAATTCTTACGGAAATCATGCCCAAGGGAATCACCCAGCACTAGCACAAATTGCATGCCTTGTGCTGCAGCTTTTTCATGCGCCGCAGTCAAGACAGAATGCAGTAAAAGATAATCGCTATCTTGCCCATAACGCACCATTTTCTTATCTGATTCTTGCAATATAACCCCCCATTGCTGAGGCGGCGCACCTTTTAATCGATTGATTAAAGGACAAACTGACCGTCCACAATGTGCGAAAGGATCGAAATGGATATCGGCGAGGGTCATAAAAAAACGTGGTGCATCGGCGGCGATTGCCGAGGTGCTGAGAAATAATATCAGGAAAATTTTTACAAAAAATCGCATGGAGCCTCGGTTTTGTCTCAGTTCTTATTATATTATAATGATTACACTGAGCAGTCACCTGGCCCCATAACGATTTAATCCTGTGAAACAGCTTCGGTTAATTCACCGCATAATTTTTCATCGTGGCTTTTGCGTGCGATATCACCGAGTGAAATAATGCCCGTCAACCGCTTGTCCGCATTAAGAACAACGAGACGGCGCACTTGCAGCGACTCCATTTGCCCTACCACTTTTTTTAAATCATCCATTTCAAAACAGTAAAACAAATCTTCCGACATGATCTCGCCCAGTGTTGTTTTACTGGGATCTTTCCCTTCTGCCAATGCACGTATGACCATATCGCGATCAGTCACTGTCCCAATCAAACGATCGTCTTTTCCAACTGGAATAAATCCATAGTCATGAGTGCGCATTTGGTCGGCAGCTTCTTGCAGTGTGGTATCTGGTGAGAGAAACTCTGGTTTTTGAGACATAACATCTTTGGCTAACATGCCCATAACACCCTCCTCTTTTCTTTGATAGCTTCCACTAAAGAGGATAACACTGGGCTTAAAGTGATTTGTTAAGAGTTAAGCTAACTCTTTGAAGGCACAATCAATAAAATTTGCAAACCGATGGCTGTTAAAATAGTCAATTTTAATAGCTCAAGGATGCCGTATAACAGGTGTTTATAGGTTGGTGGTGGTGCAATACCCGTTAAGATGAGTTCAACGCGTTGACTCAATTCAGGAAACAACCAAAAAACCTGGACGAGAAAAATAGCGCTCAGACAGCCTAGCAGTATTTTGTCCCAGGTGGTCACTCGTGCAAAGAAAGCGAGGACCAATAGCGAAACTAAAAGCGCGCCCTGTAGTTTATTGAATGCTTCAAAAACTACGCGCCCTACATCAAAGCCCACCGGCTTTGACAGTAAGGGTGTACTAAACTTTACGATACTTTCCATGCCAATCGCGATGATCATGCCTATCCATAAAATCGCCAAAGCACTGATTACCAATTTCAATTTCATACGGCGCGTGATCCATCCACCCAAAATTTCGTTGCACCTGCGACAGCGGCAGGCACCACAAAAAAGTTTAACACCGGAATCATGGTAATAAGCAAAACGCTTATACCAAAACCATAAGATACGAAGCGGCGCTCGTCAAGCCATTGACGCGCTGTCCGCAAATCAATGCGATGATTGTCGGTAGGATAATCAATATAGGTTAATGCCATAAACCAGGCATTAAAAAGAAACCATAAAAAAGGCACCACGAAATGAACAACGGGTACCAGAAACAACACAAGCAACAATAATGCCCGGGGCAAATAATAACCGAGAATAGCAAGCTGACGACCAATGGATCGAGGAATAGCCTTGATATTCGCAGCAAAACCCTGCGGCTGTTCGTTTAATTTGCCGGTTAAATAAAATTCAACTTTTTCTGCCAATAACCCATTAAATGGAGCAGCAATAATATTGGTCAGCGCAACAAAGGTATAAGTAAAGATCATCAGGAAACTGAGGAAAAACAATACCCAAATAATGGCGCTTAGCCAATGCAGCCAGTGCGGTAAAAAACCTTCGAACCAGTGATTAAATAAAGCAGTAAAATATTTTAATAAAAAAAATAATCCGACGAACAATAACACATTAATGATCACAGGAATCGCAACAAAACGCTTCAAACCGGGCTTGAAAATCAGTCCAAACCCGGCAAAAAAATAGCCTATACCTGTGAAAGGGCTCTGATTCATACGAACACAGTCCTCGAACGCTTCATTTTGAGTAAACAGACTATCAGGACTAATGGAACGATGATGTCTATCCAAAACCAGGAGCCTGCATTACCTACAGCAAAATTATGGAACATAATTATTTGATAAGCATGGCCTGCTGCCGCGCCCCACAAAAAAATGGTCGCTGCAATCACCGTTGCCAATCTAAAACCAAAACTTGCATTGAATGATAAGATACCTACCACACCAATTGCCAAATCAGCCATGGCGACTTCAAATTGAAACGGACTTGGCTGCCAACCAATACTACTGGCTGCGATTGAACCAAAAAAAGCGTGCATAACAAAAGTATAAATTCCGGTAAATCCTAACGCGAATAATGCGACCCAACGATAAATAATTTCAGCTTCCGAAATTCGGCGAATGGCAATGCGATGAATCAGCATAAAAATGGCGGCCAATATAAACATGACCAAGCCAAAATTAGCAAATCCCCAATCGATCCAATTTATTTCCATCCAGTTTGCTGACATCGTCTTCTCTCCTTAGGTTTGACGAATAAGAGCCAATTCTATCACGAATGATCGGAATGATAACGCCAGAATTTAGGGAGAAAATAACTGCATACGACGACACCTGCCACGCATAAAACGCCGCCCGATACGATGGAGGCGGTAATGCCGAATGCAGCGGCGACCAATCCCGCCTCGGTATCACCTAAACGCGGCCCGCTCAAATAGCTGATCATTTCAATGCCAGCAAGACGGCCGCGCAATTCGCTTGGAATGGTTTCATTCCACATGACACTGCGGAAGATACCACTAATGCCATCAAATCCACCGGCTAATGCCAAAAAGAACAGGCTGACCCAGAAAT
>CAYUYG010000220.1:0-3983 GCA_964449125.1 uncultured Coxiellaceae bacterium
AATATTGTTGCTAAAACATAGGCGTGCTCATCACAAGCTCCTGTATGCGCTAATACAGCGCAAGTCGCTTTTCGTGCAGTTACCTTTCCTGAATTGGATGTGTCTCTTTCAAGATTAGGACTAAACAAATAATATTTTTGCTCTGAAGGGATATTTTTAGACGTATTTTCTTCTTCCTCTTCCTTTAAAAGTGAAGACGTGCCAGGATTAGTTTCTACCCGCCTTAATTTTGATTTTGGTCTAGGTTTAGAAGAGGCATATAACCAGCCACGACGAATTTGGCCCGCATTCCAAGATCTACCCTCAGATCGCTCTACATCTTCCCAGTTATTTTCGGCGCCATAGCCTAATAAGCTTTTAGTAATTCGAACCGCAGCAGCGCAGATTTCTTGAATTTCAACTGAAGTGAAATTATTTGTTGATGCTGAATTTGAAGAACTGGCGTGATCTCTCTTACGCTTTGTAAACATATTAAGCCGCTCTTTTATTTATAGTTATTACTATTATAGTAAATGCAGTACATTTGTGCAATTTATGGCACAACCTAAACCTTATTACTCTTTTTTATTCATTTATATACTTTAAATTCTATTAACTTTTTTCAAAAAACGACCTGTTCCTTTGCCGACTAGCAGAACATTGTATATACTTAAGCCCGCTATCACTACGTGGGTTTGCCTGGTAACCCGATAACTTTAATGATTTTATTAGTATTTACCAACATCCAATGATGATTCGACATTTATCAAAACCTTTATTTAGCCTGATATTGCTTATTTTACTTGGCTTTATTTGGGGCACAGGCTATTCGCTCGCTCGGTTCGCCATGACTAACGGTGTGCCACCGCTTGGCTATAGCTTTTGGCAATCCTTAGGGCCTGCTCTTATTATTAGCTTACTAGTCCTCGCGCGCGGCAAACGCCAGGCCAAAATGAGCCTTTCAAACTGCCGTTATTATTTGATTTGCGGTTTAACGGGCATTGCCATCCCCAACACAGCTATGTATTTTGCCGCTCCGCATCTGCCAGCCAGTATTTTGGCAATCATTGTCAATACGGTACCCATTATTGCCTATCCCATGGCCTTACTTGCCGGGCTCGAAACAGTTAATTGGCAACGCATAACCGGCATTGCCCTTGCCTGCTGTGGCTTGATGTTTATCATCCTACCCAAAACCAGCCTGCCCGCTGCAAACATGATCCCTTGGGTATTATCAACTTTAATCACGCCGGTTTCTTTTGCGTTTTGCTCCATCTTTATTGCACGTTACCGACCTGCAAACAGTGACTCCCTATCCTTGACGGCAGGGATGTTGATTTGCTCCAGTTTGTTACTTATCCCCTTAGTAGTATTAAAGCATAGTTTTTATTTGCCGCACCTGCCGCTGACTTCTGCTGATGCCGTTATATTGTTGGAAATTCTTTTATCCAGCGTGGGTTATGTATTGTTCTTTAAATTAATTCAAGTCGCAGGCCCTGTTTACTACAGCCTGGTGGATACGATTGTCGTATTGACGGGACTTTTTTGGGGGCATATTATTTTTGGGGAACACTTAAATCAATGGACCACCGCCGCTGTTTGTCTGATTATTTTTTCTTTGTTGCTCGTCACCCAGCAGCAACGCAAAAACCAGCAGTCCGCGCATTTAGACGGCAGAATGAAACGTGCTTACGAAAACCAGTAATGAGCTTTTTCTAGAACTTGATCCCAGCACCACCATTATTACACCCAACCGACGTCTTTCTGCCACTTTGCATAAGCTTTATCAACAGTATCAATTAGACCAATCACACGCGCACTGGCTGACGCCCGATATTTTACCAGCGGTGAGTTGGTTTCAACGTGTTTATTTTCAGACTGTGCAAACGCAAAACGTGTCAAACGGCATATTACTGACCCCGGTCCAAGAACAATTCTTATGGGAAAGCATTCTGGCAAACACGCCGCAATCGGATCAGCTTTTACAACCTGCTGAAACTGCTACCATGGTTAAATCCGCCTGGGGATTGATTAAACAATGGCGCATTGATAGACAAAATCCACTTTTTAAAACGTCTGAAGATTATATTGCTTTCCAGCAATGGGCTGCTGCCTTCGATCAATTGTGCATAGAGCGTGGCTGGCTGGACAGCGCGAGCCTGCCAAGCATCATCACGCAATACATTCAATCGCAACGAATTGCACTACCCAAACAACTTGTTTTGCTTGGCTTTACCGAGATCACACCAGAACTCGATCATTTATTAACTTGTTGTCGGCAGTCAGGCGTTGTCATTCAGCAAATCGAACTCGATGAAGGCAATCATCATAGCCAGCGTATCAGTGTAAGCGATGATGAAGCGGAAATGTTTGCCATGGCACGCTGGGCTAAATCGCTGTTAAGCAAACAAACGAGTGTTAGGATTGGTTGTGTCGTGCCCTCGCTTGAAATCAAACGTGATCGCGTCGCGCAAATTTTTGCGAACGTGTTTGCAGTGGATGGAGCGCATACGATTGACACTCAAGCTGCTCCGTTTAATATTTCTGCTGGAAAAAGTTTAAATTTTTATCCGATTATCCATGCCGCATTACAAATCTTATCACTCTATAAAAAAACGACTTCAAGCGAAGCCTTAAGTTATTTACTCGCTACGCCATTCCTTGGCGAAGCTGAATCCGAATACATTAAACGCAGTGTATTGGATAGCCTAATCCGACAGAAAAATATTAATAGCTTGGTACTACGCGACACCTTACAAGAAGCGGATAACCTTATTGTTGCTTATTGTCCGCAATTTGCGAAACGACTCACGCAATTTTTTACATTGCTTAATGAAGGCGTAAAAAAACAAACTTATCAAGCGTGGGCACACACTTTTACTCAATTACTCACTGCCATGGGTTGGCCAGGACAACGTAGTTTAATCAGTGAAGAATATCAAGCGGTTGAACAATGGCTGCAATTATTATCGCAATTGAGTGCACTGGATTATATGAGCGACGTTGTGGATTGCCATACCGCCCTGGAAAGTTTACAGAGAATGGCAGCCAAAACTGTGTTTCAACCCAAGACGCCTGATGCACCTATTCAAGTATTGGGTGTGCTGGAAGCAGCGGCCTTACCGTTTGACTATCTTTGGATAGCGGGCATGGATGATTTATCCTGGCCACCGCAACCCAATCCTAATCCGTTTATTCCACGTTCATTACAGCGTGAACTGCATATGCCGCATGCAACGCCTGAACGTGAATTAACTTTTTGTCAGGCCCTCATTCGCCAATTTCAACAAAGTGCCAATGAGGTGATTTTTAGTTACGGGCGAGAAAAAGATGAAATTGAAGTGGAATGCAGTCCGCTTATCCGTCATTTACCAGAGATAAGCATCGATACATTAAATCTGACGGATTATCAATTACCCAGTTTACGTATTTTTCAAAGCCGACAATTGGAAAAGATACAGGACGAAGCGGCTCCTGCATTGGCGGATAATGATAAAGTTCAAGGCGGTGTTGATGTTATTAAACAACAGGCCCTCTGTCCTTTTAAAGCATTTGCACAATGGCGTTTACATGCGCGTGAACTTGAAACTACTCTGCCGGGTTTACGCCCTAGAGAACGCGGTAAATTACTGCATAAAGTACTGGAAATCATGTGGTCAACATTACAAGATCACTCGACGCTCACGACCCTGCCTGAAGACACACTGCGTATCATGCTAGACAGTAGCATTGAAAAAGCTTTCCTTTTGGTCAAACCAATCTATCGCACCCAAAACCAGTATATCGAACTGGAAAAACAACGTTTACATAAGCTGGTCTGGGATTGGCTGCAACACGAAAAACATCGGCCTGCTTTTAGAGTAGCCATCAATGAAGAAAGCATGACGGTACGGCTCAATCGATTAAGTTTAGCTATGCGTATTGATCGCATTGATGAGTTAAGCGACGGCAAAAAATTAATGATCGATTATAAATTTTTTGAAATAAGAAATTTTTAGATTTTT
>CAYUYG010000221.1:0-3878 GCA_964449125.1 uncultured Coxiellaceae bacterium
GGTAAAGCGATTTAACGAGCAGGGTGAGTTAATTGGCGAGCGACGTTTTATCGGTCTTTATACTTCCACCGCATATAATTCCAGCCCCAGACAAATTCCTTTCTTGCGCCATAAAGTTGATAAAGTACTTGAACATCTGGGTTATCCACCAGACAGTCATGATGGCAAAGAAGCGGTACATATTCTTGAAACATTGCCACGCGATGATTTATTTCAAGCAACTCATGAAGAATTACTTGAAATAACGTTAGGTATTTTACAGTTAAAAGAACGTAAGCGCGTTCGCTTGCTAGTGCGACGTGATGCGTTTTATCGTTATTTTTCTTGCCTGGTTTTTGTACCGCGCGAAATTTTTAATACGACGCTTGCCTTTGCCATACAAGACATCTTAATGGAATCGTTTAAGGGCGTGCAAAGTACTTTCACAACGTATTTTTCTGATTCCGTGCTGGCACGACTTCACTTCCAAGTGCGCGTGAATCCAAAAACACCAGTGGAATATAATGTCGCAGAAATAGAGCAAAAATTAATTAATGTCGCGCGCTCTTGGTCAGATGAATTGAAAGAGCATCTTATTGAAGTGCATGGCGAAGCGGCGGGTATACGTGATTATAATAATTATTCTCGCGCTTTCCCCACCAGTTATTCGGAATTTTATTCGCCTAGTGAAGCATTGCGTGATATTGAAAAAATGGATGCTTTGTCTGATGAAAAACCATTGGGCATGTTATTTTCACGCATTAATGGCAATAACACATTAAATATTAAATTATTCCATGCTGAAAAAACCATCGTATTATCCGATGTTCTGCCCATCCTTGAAAACATGGGTTTGCGCATTATTGGTGAACGTCCCAATGAAATAAAACTTAAAAATGGCCGACGCATTTGGATCCATGATTTTGACGTGGCTTATGCAGTCAAAAAAGAAATTGATATTGAAGATATTAAAGATATTTTCCAAGAGGCATTTACCAAAATCTGGTTTGGTGAAGCAGAAAATGATGGATTTAACCGTCTGGTTTTAGAAGCCAATTTAACCTGGCAAGAAACCGCGATGTTGCGCGCTTATACCAAGTATTTACGACAAACAGGGTTTACCTTCAGTCAAAACTATATCGAGCAGGCACTCATAAATAATGCGGAAATCACCAAGGCATTGGTGCAATTATTTATTCTGCGTTTTGATCCGGCCTACCAATCTGCCTCTACGACTGATGTGCGTGAAATCATTAATTATATTGAACAAGCCTTGGAAAATGTTTCCAGTCTCGACGAAGACCGTATTATTCGTCGTTTACTCGAAGTTTTGCAGGCGACTTTACGCACTAATTATTTCCAGAAAGATGAGAACGGTAAGGAAAAAAATTATATTTCGCTCAAGTTTGATCCTATCGCTATTTCAGACTTACCTTTACCTCGTCCTAAATATGAAATTTTTGTTTACTCACCGCGAATTGAAGGCGTGCATTTGCGTGCGGGCAAAGTTGCGCGCGGTGGCTTGCGTTGGTCAGATCGACGTGAAGATTTCCGTACAGAAGTCTTGGGCTTGATGAAGGCACAGCAAGTAAAAAATACCGTGATTGTGCCAGTGGGTGCAAAAGGTGGTTTTGTTGTTAAACAAACACCGCCGAATATGACGCGTGATGAATTCCTGAAAGAAGGCATCGCCTGTTATTCCATTTTCATAAGCGGTTTACTCGACATCACAGACAATATTAAAGAAGGCTTGATTGTGCCACCGACAGATGTCGTGCGTTATGATGAGGATGATCCTTATCTCGTCGTGGCGGCTGATAAGGGTACTGCTACTTTTTCAGATATCGCAAACGGCATTGCGCAACGTTATGGTTTTTGGTTGGATGATGCATTCGCTTCTGGCGGCTCAGTGGGTTATGACCATAAGAAAATGGGCATTACTTCACGCGGGGTATGGGTATCAGTTAAGCGCCATTTCCGCGAATTAGGTATGGATCCAGAGAAAGACGATTTCACTGTCGTCGGTATTGGGGACATGGGCGGTGATGTGTTTGGTAATGGTATGTTGATGTCAAGGCATACGAAATTGATTGGCGCGTTTAATCATCAGCATATCTTTTTAGATCCTGATCCAGATCCGGCTATCAGTTATGAAGAAAGAAAACGTTTGTTTGCATTACCTCGCTCTTCGTGGACTGATTATAACCCTGAATTGATTTCCGCTGGCGGCGGTGTGTTTAATCGTTCTGCGAAATCAATTAAATTATCACCTGAAATTCAGCATATTCTGAACACTAAAAAAGACAGCATGATTCCTAATGAATTAATCCGTGCGATGCTTAAAGCACCGGTTGATTTGTTGTGGAATGGCGGTATCGGTACATTTGTTAAATCCACGCAAGAAACTCACGCCGACGTAGGCGATCGTACTAATGACGCTCTTCGCGTCGATGCGCCAGAATTAAATGTGCGTGTGATTGCAGAAGGTGGAAACCTGGGATTAACGCAGCTTGCCCGTATTGAATACTCCTTGCAGGGTGGTATTGTTAATACCGATTTTATCGATAATTCTGCAGGCGTGGATTGCTCCGATCATGAAGTGAACTTAAAGATCTTGTTTAATCGCTTAATTACGGATGGTCGCATGACTCGCGAACAGCGTAATCGTATGCTGGAAAAAATGACCGATGAAGTGGCCGAACTTGTGTTACTGGATAATTATGATCAGACGCAAATGTTGAGCCTCGAAGCGTCTGTTTCTCAGCAAACGATGGACTTATTCCGTCATTACATGAATGAGCTGGAACGCGAAGGTAAGCTGGATCGTAAACTGGAATATTTACCAGACGATAAGACTCTCATGGAACGCAAGGTCAATAACAAACCGTTAACTCGGCCTGAGATTGCCATGTTGCTTTCTTATTGCAAGATGTATTTGAAGCAGGATATTTTGGCGAGCAGTATTCCTGAAGATCCATTCTTTAATAAGTATTTATTAACTGCTTTCCCTAAACCTGTCTGCGAAAAATATTTGGCTGATCTTGAGGCGCATAGTTTGCGACGCGAAATTGTTGCCACTCAGCTTTGCAAAAGCATTACAGATCGTATGGGCATTAATTTTGTCGAGCGTCTGCATCGAGAAACAGGTGCGTCCATTCCATTTATTATTCGTGCTTTTGCTATCGCCGAAAACATTTTCAATATGGAAAATGTGTGGGAACAAATCACAGTGCTGGATACAAAGGTCAATCAACATATTCAGTATCGCATGATGTTACAGCTTTATTACTTGATTCGCCGCGCCACACGCTGGTTTATCCGTAATTGCAAACCTTCTATTGATATCCAGCAAACAATTGATGCGTTTGCGCCGCAGATCTCTGAGCTTATCACGCAACTCCCCAATGTGCTGGACGTTTCTGGTAAGGAAGCATTTGATTCCGCAGTTAATTATTTGATCGATCAAGAAGTGTCAGAAGAGTTGGCGACAAAAGTTGCTGCGTGCAACACTTTATTCACCTCGCTTGATATTGTTGAAGCGGCACGTAAATATGAGCTGCCATTAACTGACGTCGCGACTACTTATTATGTGTTAGGCAATCGTTTGGAACTTAATTGGTTGCGTGAATTAATGAATACTTACGTCGTTGATAATCAGTGGGATGAGTTGGCACGGGCTGGTTTCCGTGATGATTTAGATCGTGTGCAACGTAAACTCAGTGTGAAAGTGCTGACCATGAAAATTCGCGAGGGTAAAAAAGAAGCCGCTCACAAAAATATTGAAGAGCGCATTGATATCTGGATCAATCGACATCAGTTTTTAATGGAAAGATGGCAAAAACTTATTGCTGATATCCGCGCAAGCGATACAGCAGGTTTTGTGGCTTATTCAGTCGTAT
>CAYUYG010000222.1:0-3869 GCA_964449125.1 uncultured Coxiellaceae bacterium
TGGTATGACCTGACGACACCGCCTGCGATTGGACTGCCCAAACCCATACAACTCATTTTAGAAAAATTACGTTAATCGACTGAGTTATCTTTTAACTTTTAAAGCGGGCGCACTGTCAGTGACTGAGAACGGCGTGACAGCCACGGCTGGGTAAGCGCCGGGTAAATCATTAAATCGACAAATCCAGGCCATGTTTTCAAATGCCACTGGAATCGGAATACCGGTCAAACTCCCCAATAAACTGCGGGCACGCGTTAAGGCATCATCTGCAGATTGAGCGGCTGTATTAGGAATGCTGATAGCAAAAGCCCAATTGGCTGATGTGCCATAACCGTTTATCTGACTTGCGATGTACTGATTTGTGTCCCCATCCCATTCTACCGTCATCAATCCTGCTTTTTTAATGGACGTTACATCCGGGCACTTGTCTGGCTTTGGGGGTAATGCAAAAGCGAGGGACGCAGACAAGCAGGTGAATGCGGCTAATAAGATCTTAACTTGCATATATTCCTCCTTTGATTGAGCAAAAATTGATCCATTTAGACGGAGAAAGCCTCTTTTATAGAACTATGAAGCCGATGCCATAAAGAGTATTATGCTACAAAATTAAACCCTATTTCTTAATGAGGGGCCTATGACACCACGTCTTGTGCACTGCAGCAAATTAAACAAAGAAGCAGAAGGATTAGCCCAATCGCCGATTCCAGGCGAATTAGGCCAACGTATTTATGAGGAAATTTCCAAAGAAGCTTGGCAATTGTGGCTCAATCAGCAAACCATGTTAATTAATGAATATCGCTTAAGCATGATTGATCCCAAGTCACGAACTTTTCTTATGCAGGAAATGGAAAAATTTTTATTTGG
The DNA here is from genome assembly GCA_964449125.1 of uncultured Coxiellaceae bacterium. Classification (GTDB taxonomy): domain Bacteria; phylum Pseudomonadota; class Gammaproteobacteria; order DSM-16500; family DSM-16500; genus Aquicella. Next base: position 865 of record CAYUYG010000222.1, read on the forward strand.
CACTGGCAGCGAACCACCCGCCGGATTTGTTCCAAAAGATTAATGTTCTGCTTGACTGATCCCGCTTCTCTCTGTTTAATAAGCATCTCTTAAAGTTGGCCAGATAGCTCAGTCGGTAGAGCAAGGGACTGAAAATCCCTGTGTCGTCGGTTCGATTCCGACTCTGGCCAATCAGCTTGGACAACACTCCCACAGGAGAATCATGTTAGCTCCGCGCAGTGACAACCCACGTTTATTAATTTCCAAACTACGCGAAGGCGATTACACCCACGCTGGGGGCACAGAAGCAATTGATATTGTGTTGCGTAGCCTATCTGAATTATTCGATGTCAATAATACAACCTTAAAAATACTAGATGCTGGCTGCGGATTAGGCGGCACTGCAAATTACATTAAAGATAAAATACCTTCTGATTTATATGGCATCGATATTGATGATAAAGCGCTGGAGCATGCCCAACAATATCCTGACATACACTTTTTAAATTGCGATGTAGTGAATGTAAAAAATATCTTTGCTCGGCATGAATTCGACATCGTGTATCTGTTTAATGCATTTTACGCTTTCCCTGATCAAATTACCGCTCTCAAATCCTTAGCTTCTGTTACGAAAGACCAGGGACTATTAATTATTTTTGATTATACGTATCCGAATAATCATCCACGTGCAGCATTTACCGATTTAGCGGGAAAAGAAATGCATCCTATTGTTTTGCCTGATTTTGAACGCCTGTTGCATGAAACAGGCTGGAAATTAATTAAGACAATAAATCTCGATAGTCAGTACGAAAAATGGTATACGCGGGTGATCAATACCTTGCAGGCCAGAAAAAATACCTTATTAAACGAATTTACCGAAGACGCTTACAATAAGGTGAATGAAACCTTTCTATTATTATTAAGTAATATTCGTCAGAAAATACTCGGCGGCAGCGTGTTTTTTGCCAGAAATAATCTTTAGGTGTGGCCAATTATATTTACTAATCACTTATACAAACAGAATTATGCGCAAACTACCACGTTCGTTTTATGATCGCGACACGATCACCGTTGCAAAAGAATTGCTCGGCAAGTATTTAGTCCATGTAGTCGGCGGCAAAGAATACATCGGCAAAATTGTCGAAGTGGAAGCCTATCTCGGCGCACAGGATCTTGCCGCACATTCTTCCAAAGGCCTTACCAAACGCACGCAAGTGATGTATGGACCGCCAGGACACGCTTATGTTTACTTGATTTACGGTATGTATTACTGCGTGAATGTGGTCACTGAACAGGCAGGCAACGGTACCGCCGTATTATTACGCGCCCTTGAGCCGATAAAAAACATTGATGCAGCCACTAATGGTCCCGGTCGTTTGTGCAAAGCCATGCATATTACTAAGCACTTATACGGCCATGATTTATTAAGCAACGATTTTTATGTTGCTGCGGATGCAAATGAAAATCCAATTAGTATTATTAAAAAACCCCGTATTGGCGTGGACTATGCCAAGCACTGGGCAAAACGTTTACTACGATTTTATATAAAAAATAATCCCTTTGTTTCCAGATTATAAATCATTGCGCACGTTTTCTAAAAACCGTAAAGTACTTGCGCTTTCTTACCAAAACCAGAGGAAACATCATGAAAAAAATAATTCAATTAACCACTGCTGTTCTTGCGCTATCTTTATCGGGATTAACTTTTGCTACTGAATCAAATCAGTTATTAATCATCAATGGAAGTAATAGTGATGGCGATGCAATGAACATTAGCTACAAAATTTGCGATGCCAGTGATGAAACCCCAACTTGCACTGCTGCAAAAACATATACGATTGCTGACAGCAAAAACCTGGAAATTAAATTACAAGCCGACCAAGTGGTATTATTGTTAACCGCTGAGTTACAAGACCAGAATCACAACATCATTGCTAGCAGTAATTATACTTATACTGATCCAAACCTGCCGTCGTTCACCGATAGTCACTGTGCTGGCACAGCAAATAGCGCTTTGATATTGGGCAATCATGGTTCTAATCGCCTTATTTGCCTCCAAGGCGCAGCTTAGCCCTTCGTCTCACCTCTTTTAAGGGGTGAGATATCTTAAAATCAATCACATAGTGCTTAATGCACTATTAAGATTTTACATTTATAATGCTTACCTAAATTAGAAAAACAAAATCTGCGCACAGAACATCGCCAAATTGGCACTAACGGTCGCTATCAAAACCACATTATTCGATGAGTTAAAACATGGATAAGCCGCTTTCATTTAAATATTTAATTATTCCGGGCATGATAGGAAATGTGCTCGAATGGTTTGAGTTTTCTTTATACGGTTATTTTGCACCCTTATTTGCGCAGTTATTTTTCCCTTCCAGTAATGAATTATTTTCTCTATTGCAAACTTTTGGTATATTTGCCGCCGGATTTTTAATGCGACCAATCGGTGGCATTATATTTGGTTACTTGGGCGATCGTTTTGGTCGCCAGAAGACATTATCTTCATCTATTTTACTGATGGCCATTCCCACTACCTGTATCGGCTTACTGCCCACACACGCAACAATTGGCGTCCTTGCTAGTACGCTTTTATTATTATGTCGATTAGTACAAGGTATTGCGATAGGCGGCGAAATGCAAGGCGCAGCTATTTATACTGTTGAATATGCCGCACCACATCAACGTGGTTTATTAGGAAGCTGGACTAAATTCGGTATTTTCTTGGGTATTTTTTTAGGTTCATGCATCGCCTTATTGTTAGGATCTACTTTATCCACGAAAGCATTAATGCAATGGGGATGGCGCATTCCTTTTTTAGCAGGCATACCCTTAGGCATTCTTGGCTTTTATTTACGCAGCCATTTACCAGAAACACCTTTTTTCAAAAACCTTATCCTTAAAAAAGAAATCCAAAAAAATCCACTTTATCATGCCATTCGCTATCACTGGCGCATAACATTGATTGCAACATTTGTGCCCATTTTAGTAGAAGTCAGTTTTTACATGACTTTTATTTTCAT
>CAYUYG010000223.1:0-3868 GCA_964449125.1 uncultured Coxiellaceae bacterium
TTACAGTTGAAATATGCGGGCTAGATAAAACCTGCACATTACCTTGGCTTTGCAGTAAATTGATTAGCAGCTTAAAGTTGCCATTGATCCGAATTGCAAATACACCGTTTAATCTAGTCAGTTCAGTATTAGGAAATTCGCTGTTGGCAGATTGACCGATACCCGCATTATTGTTTGCACCAGGTGCAAGCGGATTTAATTGTGAATAAGCTGGATTGCCTAGAACACTCCAATCAATGCCCGCTTGATAATTATCGTTTAATTGCACTTCGAGAATTTTAGCTTCGAGAATGACTTGTCTGTTGAGGCTGGATTGCAAGCTATTAATATAGCGCCCCACGCGTTGTAATTCCGCGGGATAAGCATGCACAACGACTACTCCTGCTTAAGCATTAATCGTTACACTATGCGCATCATCACGTGGCAGCATGCCCTGAATCGTTTTTTCTATGGTTTTCCAGAATTGCATTTCTGATTTGGTTTCAATACTACTAATTGTGCCCAAACCCCCGTCAGTTGAACCTGCTTGGGTGACAGGTGAACCCTGCTGAGCACCACCACCGTAACCTGAGCCACCTACGGTCACCGTGCCGACTTTATTGCTGACTTGACCGGTAGTCAATTGTGTATAAGAACGTCCCGTGCGTTGAATATCGAGATAATTGATATGGAAAAGCTGGGTTTCCAATTGTGGCGGCAATACTTCAAAACCATATGAATTACGACGGTATTCATAGCCGTAAATATCGTGTACGGCATCCATGGCTTGTCGGACCGTCACATTTTTTAAGCTGAGCGAAATCGTACCAGTGATGCTGGGATGAATAATCATATTGTATTGTGTGCCAGCAACCAAACCCATGAAAAATTCACGAGCGGGGACCTTATTGGCGGCAACATCGAAACGTGGTTGAGCCTGACGTGCTGGATTGACATAGCGTGATAAGGGGGGCAATAGCGTCGAATTCACACCACTTGGAAGATGCGCTGTACTGAGTTTGGGAGTGAGGGCCTTATTATTTTTAACACTGTTCTGCATCGTGTCTTCAATTTGCTGAACAGAAGTCTGATGAACCGGATGAATGGTATGACAACTAATAAGCAAGGCAGCTAGAAAAATCAGAAAAATGCCTTTAATTAAAATCCATTTATTTGCTTTACAATCCATAGACGCCTATCCCTTGTTTAACTTGGTCGTAACTGTTTGACCGTCAAGGTCAATGACAGCACTTCCTTGCTGTTTTCTGACCGCATTAATTCTACCGTAAAGGGATTAATTGCGGTAATGGTATATTCATTAATATGATCGCCAATTCTCAAAGTCTGGCCATTTATAATGGCCATTCGATAGCTAGGGTAAATAAAAATGGCCGTTAATGACAGCGGCTGACTTGATGTGGTTGTTTTTACCACTGCCTGGCTGTCAGGTGGCTTGGTCGGATCAACCATGTTTTCGGCGCTGACCCAGAGTGGCACAAGCAGGCAGAAACAGAAAAACAGATACCTAACGTTGTTTTTCATAAAATATCGAAAACTCCATTTCAACTTTCGCGACAGGATACTGCGCTACTGTATAATTTAGTGTTGTCCAATGAATATTAGGCAATGCTTCTTCAAGTGTACGTATGTAATTGAGCGTATCAAAATAATTACTGTAAATAATTAGCGTGAGACGCTGCTCGTAAATTTTATTTGCGTCTGCAGGAAGTCCAGCCGGATTATAAAGACTTTCCGGTAGATTTTTAATTTGTACCAAGGTGATATTTTTTTGCGATCCTAGCGTTGCTTTGATGATGTCTTGCCATTGTGTGGCTGGAGAGGATTGGATGAGACCTTTATATTTTCCCTGTAAGCTATCGAATAATTGGCGTTGCGCTTGCCATTTTTTATATAACGGCGTTTCTGAAATACTCTGCAATGTCTTAATTTGGGTTTGCCACATTTTAATTTGTTGTCGAGAAGTTTTGAGATTTTGCGTTAATCTGACTTCTTCCTTGTCCAGCGGGTTAAACAATAAGTAATTAAATAGGGCATAAATAATGGCACACGTGAGCACTAAAACCAGCAATTTTTCTCGAGTTGGCCGTGCTTCGTACCATATTTTAAAGGCAATAATTTGTTCCCGCATCATGATTTTTTACTCAACTCAATTTCAAAAGAAACATTCTGCGTGGCATCGTTCTCGATATTATTTAAATTAAGCGCCAATTGTGCAAATGTTTTGTCAGCGAGCAAATTCTTGAGAAAATCATGCAGTGCATCCATGCTCAAGCTTTTTCCTTTTAATGTGATTAATTGCCCACTTTTATCAATGTCGATTTGTGTTAACCAGACGTTAGGCACAATAGTAAGAGATAATCCGGATAAATACTGTGAAAAGGCGGTATGGTTGGTAATGCTTTCAATAATGCTTGCCTGAGAAGATAATTCTTTTTGCAAAGCATTGACAGATTCGTTGACGTCTTTAGTGAAAAATAATTGCGGATAGTGATTTTTTAATTCTAAAAAATTATTTTGCAAACGGCGTTCTTGCGTTTGTGCATCCGTTAATGCAGTACGTAAAAAATAATTATCAATCACTGAATAAATAACAAGAATGCACATCCAAGCAGTAAAAATACTAATACAAAGTAGTAAACGATGCCAGCTTAAAACCCCTGCAGTTTGTAACGCACTATATTGCGGACGATAAAGATTAATATTTTGTCGCAGCATGCGCAGCATCCTCATCATATAGTGCCGCACCGAGCGCTAATAACCCGTGTTTACCCAATTCATTTATCTTGACGCGGCGCGCCGCGAGATGTTGTATTGGGAATGGTTCAACGCTTGTCAGAAAACTGGATAGTGATTTTACCAATTCATCAGTGTTAGCTTTTTCAGAAGCGACATAAATACGCCTTGGATTAGGAAGTCGCCATTGCGTTTGAAAATAATCAAAATAGCGCAATATTTCGAGTGCGAATGCTTCATAGCTACCTTCTTCAGGTTGCAGAATAGGGAGGGGTAAATTGCGCGTAAAATACAAAGTTTTTTGACTAGTGATATTTAATGTTACAATATTTTCGAAAAAATAAATAAAAGCGGTCGCTTTTTCGTCATTTTCATATAAGGCTGTCAGATTGCGCATAGCCAATTCTGCAATATCAATTCTGTGCGGTTTCAGGCCAGTTTTCTTGAAAAGATCAATCATTTTGTTGATGTAAGCACCGGGAGCTGCGATGGCGGCGACCATGTCTTTGCCGGCTGAGTTTTTTTTAGCAGGCAATTTAAAGTAATCGATAACCGCATCGGTGATGGGATAAGTAATCAAACTGCGGATACGCCAACTAAGCGCTTGGTTGAATTCTTCCGCAGGAACTGCCAAGGATTCGATTAAAAAAAGTTGGTAATCATTGGGTGTTAAAACCCATGTCAATGGGATAGACTCTAAGTGGTATTTATTTACAATGCCGGTCAGGATTAACTTAAGACTGTCCATATCATCAAAACGTAAGGTTTCAGTTATGAGCACTTCAAAACTATCGAGCGTTTTATCAATGTGCACGATATGAACTTCATGAGGCGACATGCTGATACTGCAACGTTCAGTGGTAATTTGCTGTGGTGTTTTATTAAACCATTTGTCTTTCAATTCACGCAAATGATCGACATACTTCGTGAGTTCCATTCTTTTCAGCTCCGGTGAATCTTCCCCATGCCCTTCTCAAATGATACTGTAACAGCAGCGGCATTTTTATCATACTGAAACAGGGATGTTTGTGAAAGAGAACCGTCCGACTATTCATGGTTTTACTTTAATAGAATTAATCATGGTTATTTTATTGATAGGGATTGTCAGTGTGGTCGTTTTTCCACGCTTACCAAC
>CAYUYG010000224.1:0-3857 GCA_964449125.1 uncultured Coxiellaceae bacterium
GGATCAGGGCTTGGTGATTGCGTGATTGGTTTAGGTATGATTGCGGAGCAGGACGTTGATCATTTACGCGCTCAAGGCGTCGTGTTAATACCCGTGGAAATGACCTTGCAAGGAGTTAATGGTGCAAAAAACTGAGGTGGTCAAAGCTATTTTCAAGCAGAAACTTCCAGTCGCAGCCGCGCGCGAAAAAGGTCTCGCCTTTGCCCCGACCAATATTGCACTTTGTAAATATTGGGGGAAGCGCGATATAGAATTGAATTTGCCCGTTACCTCAAGTTTGTCAGTTGCCTTGCCTGATAAGGGCGCGATGACACAAGTGCAATTGTTTGATGCCATGGAAGATTTTATTGTTTTAAACGGTCAATCCATTCCTGCTGATTCAACGTTTGCTCGTCAAGTTTCTGCTTTTTTAGATTTATTCAGGCCAACGGTCAAATGGCGTTTGCAAATCGATATTAAAATGAATCTGCCGGTTGCTGCCGGTCTCGCTTCCTCAGCTTGTGGTTTTGCTTCGCTTGTCTCAGCTCTCAATGATTTATTCGCGTGGGAACTTGATAAGCGGCAACTCTCAATTCTCGCGCGCCTCGGTAGTGGAAGCGCTGCGCGTTCCTTGTGGAAAGGATTTGTGGAGTGGTATGCAGGCGTGCAATCAGACGGCATGGACAGTTTTGGTGAGCCCATGCCATTTGAATGGCCAGAGCTTTATATGGGTATCGTCGCGATTAGTGACGCGCCCAAACCTATTTCTTCACGTGATGCGATGCAGCGTACCGTTAATAGCAGTGCTTTATATACTTGCTGGCCGCGCAAGGTCACGCAGGATATGGTCTTATTGAAACAAGCATTGAATACCAAAAACTTTTCATTGCTCGGTGGGACAGCGGAATCGAATGCACTGAGCATGCATGCGACTATGCTAAGCGCGTGGCCACCAATTTGCTATTCTTTACCTCAAACCATTGAGGCCATGCAAAAAGTTTGGAATCTGCGTAATGAGGGTATTGAAATTTATTTTACTCAAGATGCTGGTCCAAATTTGAAATTAATTTTTCTTGAACAAGACCTTGAACGGATCAAAGAAAAGTTTTCTGGCGTGGAAATAATTAAGACATTTGATTGAAACGATTAAAGGCAGTTTTTAGTGTTTCCGATGTTTGCCCTTCTGCAAACTTTACATAGCAACCATCCATTGCGAATGCTTTAATGCGTTCAAATTTTTCGTCAATGCCAGATAGATAATCGGTTGTGAAGGCTTCATATTCTGGATTGTGAGCGGCTTTTGTTTTTAGTTTATTTTGTCTTGCCGCAAATTCTTCACGAATTTCCCTAAACGCCCGATCACCATCTTGCTGCATAAACAGCTTAAATTCAGGCATTTTTACGAGTAAATCTTCAAAATATTGAATTCTTTTTTTCTGATCATCGGTTAATACATTGGCAAACGTGTCACCCGACTCATGATTTAATCCTTTACAAATATTGAGATCGGCAATGTCGCGATACATGTTTGAGTCAGTTAGGATATATTTTAAAAATGTACGGTATTTGTAATAAATAAAGACTGGATGATTTTCCAGTAAGGCAAAAATGGCATGATCAGAAGAAATAAATCCGTTTTCAGAAAACATTTTTGCAATGGTCTCAGGAAAATAGGGTTGTCCTTTAGTCACCCAATAATAGGGATCGAATTTTCGCAAATTGGGAAAGTGTTTGATGTCGTCTTCGCCAGTATCGAAGCGATTACCTGGTTCGCGAAAGCTCAGTGGATAAGCGCTCGAAGTGGTTGAGCGTAAAAACTTAACTAGAAAACTGCCAGCCATGTATTTATAGGAGTACAATCGGTTCCAGAGCGACATATCAAAATCAATACGTTTGCCGTATTTAGACATATTTTTACGATGCAAATCATCTTCTTCGAATAAAAAACTGGCGACCAAGCAGAGTGCTAACCCTTTTACGATACGGAAGTTAATCAAGTCGCGGGAGACCGTTTTGATAAGATCTTGTAGTAATAATCGATTTGGATCCTTCGGATCCATGTTTGGATGTTGAAACCATTGCTTACATCGCTCTACTTTTAAACGTATTTCCTCGCAATTTTCTTTCTCGTCATCATAAATAATAGCATCAATGTCCTCATCCCCATCGGACATGGTTCCTTTCTGCGGTACAGTATCGACCCAGTCACTATAATCATGCTCGTGCGTAATGGCTGTATCAGGGGTTAATTGAATGCCAGCACATTCTGCCCATTGATCTAATTGCTCCAACATGTTGATGTCTAGTAATTCGTGGTCGAGTGAAAAAATTTCCAGATCATGTTTAGTTAAGGGATCCTCGATAATGGATTTGAAGTCTTCAATAGCATCAGAGCAAACTTCCATTAATTCTAACTTATCATTGTAAACAGGACGAGTTGACGGCACATGATTGGGAATCAAGAGTTGATAAAATCCGGCACACGCCGCTTCTAATTGCGACATAACGAGACTCGGGTCTTTATCAGAGGTATTGTGTTTCAGGAAACGTCTTTTTCCATTTTTCTCTACGATATCAACTTCGTGTGCGGAGCGGGTATTATTGGCTGTTTTTTTAACATAATCATGAATATGACGAGCGCGAAGCGGAAAATCCTGCAATTCCGGTGGTCTGAGATCTTTTTTTCCTTGATAGAGAGTGCGAGTGGAGGCAGCATGCGAATGGCTGGATGCGTCTGAAGTGATGGATAATCCAAGTCGGTTTAAAACCCGTTTGGTGGTTGCTCCTAAAAATACCAGGTCTTCGTCGCTTTTCCTAAGCTGCATCCCCATCCCTTAATATTTGTGTTTAATTTCACCATATCAGAGAAATATTAAGAAAATATTATATTGAAAATGTTTGCTGCGATTCGCACTGTATTCTAAGCACTAAGATGAGAAAAAATTAATTGGAATCAGGTTTGGCGGATAGTCGTTTGAACATTTGTTTGGTTTTTAAACTCTCACTCTTGTGATCAAGTATAGGTTGTGGATAATTGTTAAATCTTGGTGTGGCTTTGTACCAACTATGAATATGCTCCTTTGGGACGCGCGCAAGTTCAGGAAGCCATTTTTTGATGTAGAGACAATCAGGATCAAATTTTTCCTGCTGTAACCACGGATTAAAAATGCGGAAATAAGGTTGTGCATCGCAGCCCGTTGAGGCACTCCATTGCCAATTACCATTATTAATCGCGGGATCATAGTCTACTAACTGCTGAGCGAAATATTTTTCACCCCAACGCCAGTCGATGCGCATGTCTTTTGTTAAAAAAGAGGCAACAATCATCCGCACGCGATTGTGCATATAACCCGTCATATTTAATTCGCGCATGCCTGCATCAACAATCGGAAAGCCCGTGCGGCCTTCACACCATACATGAAATTGATTGGCATCATCATTCCAAGTCAATTGATTATATTTATCATGAAATGCTTTCCCAAATACGCCTGGATAATGAAAAGCGATATGCGTAAAAAAATCACGCCAATATAATTCTTTGATGAGAGTGTGCTGAGCACCAAATTGTTGGTTAACATAGGCGTGAAATTCGCGTATCGATAGGGTGCCAAATTTATTATGAGCGGATAATTTGGTCGTCACATCGAGGGCTGGAAAATTGCGCGCATTGGCATAATCCAGCATGGACGTTGTTTTCTTTAATAAGGCAATGGCTTCACGTCGACCACCCTTAACGGCAAGATTGGGGTTTGTGCGTCGTAATAATGTAGCCAGGGTTTGTTCATCGCTAAAATCTATGATTTCCTGATAATAATTCCGATACGTATTTTTTTGTGGAAGCGCGACTGCCAGCTGCGATGCTTTATTATAGAAATGGG
>CAYUYG010000225.1:0-3830 GCA_964449125.1 uncultured Coxiellaceae bacterium
TGTATTTATTTAATATATTACTTTGTTTTTCTAATTAAAAGCTTTTTTTTGAAAATGATAGGCCTCATCACGCCACGACAATAGATTGATCGTCACCATACGGGCACCTCGCGCATCGCCAATCCTAAGGCAATGAGATAACCAGATAAGTTTGCGAAAGCTAGATCGATTGATTTTGCGAAACTTAGCGAGACAAAAGGATTGATACACACAATTTGCCCATGCCATATAGGATCTTGCATTAGACAGTTGGTCAAAAAATCGGGTGCGACCACGAGCAACTTGTCAAACATCAGCGTTGGCGCAATTGCCTGGCATCGTTCCAGCGTGCTGCTTAATTGCAACAAACAATCCTGAGCTGAATACCAGCTTTGGTAAAACATAAGTTCCTGCCTATGAAACACACTGAGCGTCGCTGATTCTGGCGTAAGATGCAAAAAAAACACGGACTCCTGATCAGCCAAAATTTCATCCGCCGTAATTGCACGCAATAACGCATATGCATCGACGTCAATAATTTTTACACGCAAACCTGATGCTTCAATGCATTGCTGATAACGCAACAAATATTCACGCCTACATACTGCAAACATCACTTCTCGTTCATTTTTATTGGTAGTCGACATTTCGCTAAAATCGATGCTGAGCTCATCTTGCATACCAGGCAAATCACGCTGCATCTTCACCCTAATTTCAGCCATGATTTCCTGGGTTGAAAATCCTTCAGGTACAGACAAGCGTTGCCTATGCACTAATTGGGAAGGAATATGGATAGCAACAGGCATGCCTGCCACGCCTAATTCCGCAATCCAGTTGGCCAGTACTTCTTCTAAAATATCCCAACGTGTAATCTTGCCTTCACAAGCGATATCGACTGGTAATTTACTTTCTACCATCTTCTCGACCAACCAACCCTGCCGGGTGTTTTTTATTTGCAGCAAACGCATAAAGGTTGCCTGGATATCGAGACCAAGCATTGTCTTCGAGAATAATTTATGAAAATTCATATGGTTACCTTATTGAGCAGGAGAATAAAGGAATAAAAGCAGCGGAATGAACCTGCAAAGGCAGTTCGGATAAAAAGCTGTTACAATGGGGGGTCAAAAAAGACGGGTTGCGCTGGACAAACTAATGTTAATATACTTTACACCCCATCAAATGCAAGACTTTTTAAATAAACTATGAACCGGCTGCTCAGCGTTATTCGAAAGCTCATTATTATCTCCCTTCTACTATGCGTTGTTGTAGTGGTGAGCGCGCTCTATTACATAGAATATGAGCTGCCTGATATCGATGCACTGAATACCGTGCAATTACAAGTGCCTTTGCAAATTTTCAGCCAAGATAAAAAACTGATCGCCACGTTTGGCGAAAAACGTCGCGTACCTATTCCGTATGACCAAATTCCTAAACCACTGATTGAAGCGGTGCTCGCAACCGAAGATCAGCGTTATTTTCAACATGCGGGAGTTGATTTACCAGGGCTTGGCCGCGCAGCAGTGCAACTCGTGTTGACTGGAAAAAAATTACAAGGCGGCAGCACCATCACCATGCAAGTCGCACGTAGCTTCTACCTGACCCGTCATAAAACATTTGGACGCAAGTTACGTGAAATCCTGCTCGCTATTAAAATCGAGCACAAATTAACGAAAGAAAAAATTCTCGAACTCTATTTGAATAAAGTGTTCCTGGGTAATCGTGCTTACGGTGTCGGTGCCGCCGCTGAAATTTATTACGGCAAACATTTAAGTGAATTATCCATTGATGAATACGCCATGTTGGCTGGCTTGCCGAAAGCCCCTTCAACGCTAAACCCGTTGGCTAATGCGCAAGCAGCCAAGCGTCGTCGCGACCATGTCCTCTCGCGTATGCATTAACAAGAATACATTGATGATGAAACTTACAATAAAGCTATTGCTGCACCCTTGAACGCAAGCTATCACGATTTACAAACTGAAGTTAAAGCACCGCACGCCGCCGAACTCGTGCGCGAACAATTGGAAAGAATGTACGGTGATAGCATTTATACTGACGGCTTCAAAGTTTACACAACGATTGATAGCAAAATGCAAGCTTCCGCCAATCAATCTGTCCGCGACAATGTATTGGCGTATGATCAACGGCATGGCTATCGCGGTGCGGTGACCAATCTAGGCATTCCATCTTTTGACAATATGGAACAATGGCAAACTGCGCTGCAAAAAATTCCAGTCTTAAACAGTCTCGAACCCGCCGCCGTATTTGAAATAACGGCTAAAACAGTGAGCGTGCTGCGCGCTAACGGTGATCTCACCATCATTCCTTGGGAAGGTTTATCCTGGGCAAGAAAACAGATTAATGCAGATTATTTAGGACCGCGCCCGAAACGCGCCGATCAAATCGTAAAACTTGGGGATGTCGTTCGCATTAGTAAAACTCCACAAGGCTACCAATTAGCCCAATACCCCAAAGCAGAAGCCGGTCTAGTTGCATTGAATCCACAAAATGGCGCAATTGAAGCCATGGTCGGCGGCTTTGATTATCAAACCAGTAAATTTAATCGCATCCTGTATGCAAAACGTCAACCGGGTTCAAGCTTCAAACCCTTTATTTATTCCGCCGCACTCGCGAAAGGTTACACACTCGCCACTGTCATCAATGATGCGCCGATTGTCGTTGAACAAACCGATAACAGTTTATGGCGTCCACAAAATACAACCCATAAGTTTTATGGTCCAACCCGTCTGCGTGTTGCCATCATGCAATCACGCAATCTGGTTTCCATTCGCTTACTCGCATTAATGGGCATGCCGTATGCGATCAATTATTTAAAACAATTTGGCTTTGCCAAAACTCAATTACCACCGGGCTTATCGCTGGCACTGGGCACGGCATTGGTCACGCCTTTGCAAATGGCACAAGCTTTTGCAGTATTTGCAAATGGTGGCATGCAAGTTGTGCCCTATATCATAAACAATATCCACAATTCACAAGGTCAGATTATTTACCAAGCTAAACCCTTAGTTGCTTGTGATGAAAACTGCGACAAAGATGTTGCCAGCGCACCGCGTGTAATTACTTCACAAAATGCGTTTCTCGTCAATTCTGCTTTGCGTGATGTTATTCAACACGGCACGGCATCTCTTGCTAAAAAATTGGGGCGTCATGATATTGGCGGCAAAACGGGTACCACCCAAAATGAAATGGATGCTTGGTTTGCAGGTTATAATCCTGATCTTGTTGCCATTACTTGGATGGGTTTCGATCAACCACAATCTTTACATGAATACGGCTCGACCGCTGCTCTCCCTATGTGGATTGATTTCATTCAATCTGCCCTGAAGAAAAAACCTGAACATCAATTAATGCAGCCACCTGGCATTGTAAGCATTCGCATCGACCCTATGACGGGTAAACGCGCTTCCGCAACCGACCCCATGGCCATGTTTGAATATTTCATGCTTCCGTATGTGCCAGAGCAAGATAAAATCATGGCTGTCGACACGAGCGATGTCATTCCCAATGAAGAAGGTGATGCGGTGCCAGCAGAAGCAACCAATACAACCGAGTCCGATGAAACATCGCTCTATTAAACCTTATCGCTCTCAATGAGATAGAGCGCCTTCTCTTACAACGCTGCCCACTTTGGTAGAGTACCTATCGCCTTTTTAATAAAATTTTGAGCAAAAACCCTTATAATGCGAACAAAATAAAATCATATAATTAATTCGTGAGCATTATGTATGTTACGTCATGCCAAAGATTCATCTGGCGAACTGCCAGAAATTAATCCATCCCAATTAACAGAAAGCGAGGCTGAACTATTGGGAACATTTTGGACTTTACCCAGG
>CAYUYG010000226.1:0-3807 GCA_964449125.1 uncultured Coxiellaceae bacterium
ACAAATACAGGAACAAAGTACAGTGGCAGGACGCAACCGAAACGCGCCCATTTCAAAAACTTTCTTCCGAAACGGACGTAAAAACCGGGTTTAACGATACCGCTTATGCCCATGCCAGGGCCCCTTTCTTCAACTCGTAAATAAAACCAATGGTAAACAAGCCTAAGAAAATTCCCATCGCGCTCATTCCAAACCAGCCCAGGGTACGAAATACCACGGCCCAAGGAACCAGGAACGCGGTTTCCAAATCAAAGATAATGAACAGGATGGCAATCAAATAAAAACGGACATCAAACGGGGCTCGAGCATCATTGAAAGGCTCGATACCGCACTCATACGAGGAAAGTTTTTCCGGATCAGGGCGTTTTACGCTTAACAGGTAGCCCAAGACCGGGGCAATCAGACCCACACCAAGACCAATAACCATAAAAATTAATACTGGCAAATAATTCTCTAGCAACCCCATCTCTCCTGCTCGAAATGAGTAAACTCAGCATGTCATCCAGACTTGATCAGGAGTAACGCTGAAACTTGGGCAATAAACCCAGCATTATAAATTATAAAGAGTGTTTATACACGCATTCTAAAAATTGCCGGCGGACAGACTCGAACCGTCACAGCTTTCGCCACTATCACCTCAAGGTAGCGTGTCTACCAATTCCACCACGTCGGCCTTTCTTTTCTAGTCACCCCCTTTCATGAGGATGACGCTTCTATCTATCTGCTTGCTGGTATTTCATTGGGCAAGACAGGGAGGGCTGCACCTGAATCACCTGCATTCGTTGTTGGTTTCGTCACCGTACTTTTTTCTGGCATCGGCAAGGTAATGACTCTTTCTTGCTTGTAAGCACGCATGGCCAATGAATTGAGGCCAATGCTGGTGATAAAAAATAAAGCAGCCAAGCCTATCGTTAATCTGAACAGGAAGGAGCCCGATCCACGGCTGCCGAATACGGTTTGTGACGCGCCGCTACCGAAAGCCGCACCCATTGCAGCACCTTTGCCTTGCTGGACTAGCACCAGCGCAATGATGAAAACCGCAATAAACACATGAATAAGTAATATAACCTGGTACATTTTTACCTCGTTGGTTGGCAAGCTAACTCATCGCTTGCCGCTGCGCAAATAGCCAGAAAACTCTTGGCATCCAGTGACGCGCCGCCAATTAAACCGCCATCAATGTCCGGCATGGCTAACAATGCCGCTGCATTGTCCGCTTTCATGCTTCCGCCGTACAGTATACGAATAGTTTTTGCTATATCAACATTAATTTGCGAAAGCGTGTAGCGAATATACGCATGCACCGCTTGCGCTTGCTCAGGCGTCGCCGTCAAACCGGTACCAATTGCCCAAACTGGCTCATAAGCAATCACAGTCTGGTTGAAAGCCTGAATGCCTGCTGCTGCAATAATCGATTCCAGTTGTTGGCTCACCACTTGCTCGGTTTCCCCGCGCTCACGCTCTGCGCGCGTTTCGCCGATGCATAGAATAGGTTTTAAACCTGCTTCCAACGCGGCCTTAAACTTGTTCGCAACTTGATCAAGATCTTCACGAAAAAGGCTACGTCGCTCAGAATGGCCAATCAAAACATACTCACAACCCAATTCTTTTAACATGGCAGCAGAAACTTCACCGGTAAATGCACCTTGTGCACCCGGATACAGATTTTGCGCGCCAAGCAGAATCGGCGATGCGTCTAATAAGTTTTTAACAAAAGATAAATGAACTAAAGTGGGAAGCATTAAAATATCGACATTAGCGTACTCGCCTGCTCCTTGCTTCACTCCCTCGACAAGCGTCTTAATCGAAGCTTGTGAGCCATGCATCTTCCAATTACCAGCAATCATGGGTCTGCGCACAAAAAAACCGCCAACTTGTTATAAGTGGCGGTGATTGTATACGAATCAATAAAATTAGTGCAATCAATTAATAACGAAAGACTTATGAATGACGCACTCTTCTTTCTTCTCGCTCTTTTTCTTCTTTCCATTCGACAATCTTAGAAGCTACGCTGGCATCTTGGTCTTTTAACTTTTCAAGACTGCCTTTTGTACCATCACTTGGCGTTTTCTTTTCTAGCGTTTTTTTCTTGGCTACCAGGTCTTTCTCTAATTTTTCTATGCGTTGTAATTGTGCCTTTTGTTCTTCAGTACGTGTCGCTTCTGGCGTTGCGCTGACCTTATCTTTTAAAACTTTTAATGCATTGCTCATGCCTTCTTCGCGTTTTTGCAAGTCTTTGGCTTCATCTTCCAATC
The DNA here is from genome assembly GCA_964449125.1 of uncultured Coxiellaceae bacterium. Taxonomy (GTDB): domain Bacteria; phylum Pseudomonadota; class Gammaproteobacteria; order DSM-16500; family DSM-16500; genus Aquicella. The sequence continues at coordinate 2,256 of CAYUYG010000226.1, forward strand.
CTGTTATCAAACTAGCGCGCATGTTTTGCTTAGTTTCTTTCGCCCCACCCTCACCGAGTGAGCGTCTCTCGACCTCATCTTGCTTACTTTCATCATTTAGATTTTCAGTCAATGCATCCAGTTGGGTACTTAATTCTTTCTCAGCTTCTTCCAATGATTTCATGCGCTCATCGAAACCCGTTAATAACTTGTCCCCGGTTTTTTTATCCTTTTCACCCTGCATGTGTCTTTCAAGTTCATCTAGGCTTTCATCGATTAGAGGTTCACCATCTTCCTTATCATCCTCTTTTTTCACCAAGCTTTTAGTCAGCTTTTCAACCGATGTAGGCTCGCCTTCCACATCGACTGGTGATTTATGCTGAGGATCTTTTAATTCTTTGTCGTATTGCTCAAGCATGGAGGCTTCTATTCTGTTTATATAGTCAATGTCTTTTTTCCTAGCTTGCGCGACTTCATTGACTTGGCGCACACGCTCATAAAGAGCATCTACCTCACGTGCATTCTTGATCGTGCCCAAGTATTCCAGCAACTTGGGGCCCAATTCGACTTCCATTTGCCGCCTTTCAGCCATTTCCAATAACTTATAAGTATGTGCAATACTTCTTCTACCCGGCGTTTCGAAATCAATCTCCACCGCACTCGCACCACATTGGGTGGCGGCAAAATCAAATGCCTGGTTATAACGTTTTTTAAAATTCATTAATGAGCCAATGGCTGACATCGGGTCGAATTCCGGATCGGCGTGTTGATGACTGGATGAATTAACTCTCTGCTCAAACGGGATAATGGTATTGTTTTGATAACGCACACCAAAATTTGAACCCGCTAGACGATAATCACCCGGCTCTTTCAGTTTCGTAATATTGTGTATAGCCAGTTTAGCTTGACCATTTAGCTCTATATCGTCATTTTTTTCGCCTACTTTGCGATCCATTTTCATCCAGACGTCCGCTAATCTATACTTATCATAAGCAAGGGCTTCAGCTTTTTTCCTGTTATATTCTTTTTTTTCTTCATCATTCATGTCATCGGTAGACTTAGCTAAGTCATCCTGTAAATCAAGTTCGCGTTGTTTGCGATAAGCCACAGAATAATTCGCAAACGCGATATTTCTTTTTTTCCAGGCAGCGTCTTGTTCTGGGTGCAGATTCGGTTGTCGCGTGGTCGTCATAGTAAGAACCTTTCAGTGATGTCAGTGAGAGGAAAACAAGTCCTCCCGCCCTTATTTATATATACCCATTTATATATAAATTATACAATAAAATTTAAATTGAATTAAAAAAGCATAATATTCTAGAGCTTAGCTATTCAGGCACGTTGCGTAGGGTTTCTTTTAACGCTGCTTGCCCATCATACAACTCATAATCTTGCTGAGACGGCTCATAATTAATCACTTCCAGATTTTTACCATGCTGATCCGCTAAATGTTGAAACTCAACCCAAGCAGCCCGTGTCAATTTTTCAAAGCCAATTAATTCCACCGTCCAATCACGCTTATAGGCTTCCCTCGCCATCACTCGCGCAGTTTGCAAACCGTCTTCTATGGTACGTT
>CAYUYG010000227.1:0-3781 GCA_964449125.1 uncultured Coxiellaceae bacterium
ACAATCGGGTTAATCCATGGACGCATGGGTGCATCAGAAAAAGAAGCGGCGATGCAAGAATTTCAGCAAGGCGTGACTCAATTGTTGGTGGCAACCACCGTCATTGAAGTGGGCGTGGATGTGCCAAATGCGAGTGTGATGGTCATTGAAAATGCCGAAAGACTTGGTTTATCACAATTGCATCAATTGCGCGGGCGCGTAGGGCGTGGTGCCGCAGCGAGTTACTGCATTTTGCTATATCAACAACCTTTGTCGGCGACAGCGAAGGAGCGCTTGCATGTCATGCGCGAAACCACTGATGGTTTTAAAATCGCGCAGCGTGATTTAGAGTTGCGCGGGCCGGGGGAAGTGCTTGGCACCAGGCAAACAGGCGAATTATCTTTTCGTATAGCAGATTTACTTCGCGATAGTCATCTATTACCACAAGTGCAAGAAGCGGCGGAAATTATGTTGCGTGACCATCCAGAAAAAATTGCTCCATTAGTTAAGAGATGGATAGGCGATAATCATGAATACGGGAAAATTTAAGTATGCAACGATCATTTTTAGAATTCCCTGTGGAATTGATACAACTGATTGCTTTGTACTTATCAGTTAGAGAGGCCAAACTCCTTTCCCAGCTATCAATAGCGATGTTTGCTTGTCTGGACAATAAATTTTTTTTGAATCGACGTGATTTTCAACACAAACGAATTGAATTTATTATCAAGGCAACAGAGGATGCAATTCAGCTTTATCTTGCGAAAGATAAAGCCCATCCTGGTTATAAGGTTTCATGGCAAGAAAGACTAACCGAGATAGGGGAAGATTTGTCAGGTAGTATCGGTAGTACATTTATGATGTTTCCCCGATTACTTCATCCTGTTGAGCAGAGATTAAGCTATGCGCATAGCACAACAGACCGAGTGATTGCCTATGACAAAGGATTTCACCGCGCACATTGTTTACGGCATATTTTAAATAACCACGCCATTCCCACTGACTTGTGTCTTTTTGCTATCTATACTTTTTTGCACGAAAAAAATGGTGCGAGATTAAAGGCGAGAATCCGTCATGCGCTTGCCTGTAAAGGTGGGGTAAATTTTTTGGATTATTTAACTCAATTTGTCAAAGAAAGATTTGGCGATCACCTGGAAAGAATGCGTACAGCCTTGCTGGCTCAAGTGCACGAGCATACTTATGATGAGTATGCGACGTTTAATAGCTATCAAGACTTAATCAGAGGCTCGTGGAGTTTTTTTCTCGAGCGTCTGCGACCGAAATCACATCCTAATTTTAAACCTTAGGTTGCGTAATAAATACCACCTAATATCGCAGCTTGTTTTGCCCCGGTGACGTGCGGCAAATTGCCGGGTTTTTTGTGCATGGTTTGGCGAGCGAGCCATGCAAAGGCAATCGCTTCCATCCAGTCAGGATCAATATCATATTTTTTAGTGCTGGCCACAGCAAAACGTGATTGGGAGAGTGTCTGCAAACGCTGCATCAGGAACGTATTATGCGCACCGCCGCCACACACTAATATTTCACCATCCGGCAAATGATGTTGTATCGCCTGTAAAATACTTTGTGCAGTGAGTTCAGTTAAGGTTGCTTGGACATCGACTGCGGCAATGGGCGCGAGCTGTGATAAATAATGTTCTAGCCACGCTAAGTTAAAATATTCACGGCCAGTGCTTTTTGGTGGTGCCAGTTTGAAGTACGGATCGCTCAATAATAATTGCAATAAGGCTAACTGTATTTTTCCTTGTTGGGCCCATGCGCCTTGTTCATCATGTGATAAGCCTTGATGTTTATATATCCAGCCATCCAGCAAGACATTTCCTGGGCCAGTATCAAAACCCAGCGTGTGCACAGCCGTTTTTGGCAATAAAGTGATGTTGGCAATACCGCCAATATTGACAATAATGCGATTTGTATCGGTAGAAGCAAAAATGGCTTGATGAAACGCAGGTACGAGCGGCGCGCCCTGACCGCCTAAGGCCATGTCTCTGCGTCGAAAATCCGCGACTGTGGTGATGTTTGTTTCCGTGGCAATGATATTTGGATCGCCAATTTGCAGAGTAAATGCATGCGGATGATGGGGGTGATGGCGGACCGTCTGACCGTGACTACCAATGGCTGCAATGGTAGCCGCTTCTACTTCCTGATCTTTTAATAAATCATTGGTGGTTTTGGCGAAAGCTTTGCCAAGCAAATGGTCAAGTTCACCCAGTAATTGAATTTCATTTGTGCCGTCTTTACTCAGGCTATGAATTTTTTCACGTAATGCGACGCTGTGAGAGCTGAAGCGAGTGGCAATCAATCGGGGAATGGCGCCGCTAAAATCGACTAACGCGGCATCAATGCCATCGGCACTCGTTCCTGACATCAAGCCAATATACAGTTCAGTCATGCTTATCTTCCTATATTCGCGGAGACATCTCTTATTTTGCAATACAGTGTGCCATAATTTGCGCTCCTTGCGAAAGAAAAGCGGAGATTAGTAATGGTGGCAGTTGACGAAGCGTTAGCGATTATTCGTCGGGGTGCGGAAGAAATCCTCATTGAAGAAGAATTAATTGAAAAATTAAAAAGTGGCAAGCCATTAAAAGTGAAGGCTGGATTTGATCCGACTGCGCCGGATTTACACCTGGGTCATACCGTATTACTGAATAAAATGCGTCAGCTGCAAGATTTGGGGCACGAGATTCAATTTTTAATCGGCGATTTCACCGGCATGATTGGGGATCCGTCTGGCAAAAATGAAACACGTCCGCCTTTAACGCGTGAACAAGTTGAGATGAATGCAGAAACTTACCGCAAGCAAGTATTTAAAGTCCTGGATCCGCAAAAAACCAAAATTCTGTTTAACTCGATGTGGCTGGATAAATTAACACCAGTCGATTTGATTAAATTAGCCGCAACGCACACGGTTGCGCGTATGTTAGAGCGTGATGATTTTCATAAACGCTTCACGTCCAATCAGCCGATTGCGATTCATGAGTTTTTATATCCTTTATTGCAAGGCTATGACTCGGTGGCGATGGAAGCCGATATTGAGTTAGGCGGCACCGATCAAAAATTTAATTTATTGATGGGGCGCGAACTACAAAAGCATTTTGGCAAAAAACCCCAAGTAGTCATCATGCTGCCCTTATTGCCGGGGCTTGATGGTATTAAAAAAATGTCCAAGTCTTTGGGTAATTATATTGGCATCGATGAAACGCCCGAGCAGATTTTTGGCAAGGTCATGTCTATTTCGGACGAAACAATGTGGTTGTGGTTCGAGCTAATTAGTTTCCGTTCTATAGAAGACATTAAAAAATTGCGGGATCAAGTGAATGATGGCATGAATCCGCGCGATGTGAAATTTTTACTCGGCGAGGAAATTGTCGCGCGTTTTCATAATGAAGAGGCAGGTCGGCAAGCACGAGAAAACTTTGTTGCGCAATTTCAAAAAGGCCAATTGCCTGATGATATGCCTGAATTAGACATTGAGGTGGGCGCAAAAGGTATGCCGATTCCTAATTTAATGAAGACGGCGGGTCTCGTGGAGAGTACTTCGGAAGCAATTCGCATGTTGCAACAAGGTGCGGTGAGGGTGGATGGCGAGCGAGTAGTGGACAGAAATGTGCTATTATTGAGTGGAAAGACAATTATTTTGCAAGTTGGCAAGCGTCGTTTCGCTAAAATCCACACAAAATAAAAAACTTTAAAAAAATTGAAGATTTAGTGTTGACTCTAAATCGTGACCGTGTAGAATGCGCCTCTCTGGTGGCAAACAAAGTTCTTTAACAAGTTG
>CAYUYG010000228.1:0-3771 GCA_964449125.1 uncultured Coxiellaceae bacterium
AGATAAATCTAAAATCGCATTAATCAAATCTAAAAGATGCTTACCAGCTCGGTTAATTCTTTCTAATGGTTCAACGTTGGTATTATCTTCATCGCGCGCATCCTCTAATAACATTTCACTAAGGCCAATAATAGCATTTAAGGGTGTGCGTAACTCATGGCTCATATTGGCTAAAAATGTACTTTTTGCTTGATTTGCAGATTCTGCTCGCTCTTTCATGACGTTTAATTCTTTATTTAATTCCAGCATCTGTTTTTGTGATTCTTGATGTTCCATGAATAATCCGATTTGGTTACCCATATCGCTTAATATTTTTAATAAATTATCATCTATCTGGGAACTTGCTGTACTAAAAAATTCAATCACTCCGTAGACATCTTCCTCATATAAAATTGGAAAGGCAACGCCACTCTTTAGTCCAGCTTCTTTTGCAAAGTTGGCTCGAGGAAAATTGGGCGTATTAGGTATATCTTTCAAAATAAAGGCTTCATTTTTTTGCCAAATAATACCAGGCAATCCTTCGCCTTTTTTAAAGGTTTTACGCAAAGATATATTGGAGAAAGTTTCAATCTCGGGTTGCGCATGATAAACAGCAACGCAATGTAATATATTTTTAACATGATCGACTTTCCACAAAGCGCCGTAATCTAATTCAAGATGCTCACATATAATACGCAATATAATTTGGGTCGCATCTTTTAATGAATGATTTTTAATCAAGGTTCGCATCACATTGTGTTGCGTCACAATGCGTTTTTCATTTTGCTTTCTTTCCGAAATATTATGCATTGCATATACAGATAATTTATGAGTTGGCGATTTAATTTCGGCAATTACAAGTTCAATAGGGATAGGTGTACTATCTTTGCGAATAGCATTTAATTCATATGAAACGTTTTTTTCATAGGGTAAGTCATCATTTTCATTGCGAAAAATAACTGAAATGTTTTTTCCAATTAATTCGGATGGTTCATATTGAAAAATTTGCCCAGCTGCAGGATTGCACATTTGAATAGTATTATATTCATCAAGAACAATAATGCCATCTGCGGTCGCTTCAAAAATAGCACGGGTTCTTGCTTCTTTATCTGATAGATCGGCAGCCAATTTACGTAGCTCAAGGTCGGCATGATAAAGTTCGAGACTTTTCTCTTCCAGAATTTTTTCCGCTTGTCCGCGTGCGTTTTTTTCGCGTTCTAATTTTTTTAAAAGCAGCTCGATTTCATTTGACAAATATTACTCCTTCTTTTCTATCAGAAACTTCACAACATTTTCCTTGGAACCAACAGAGGAGAGAATTTCTTTTTTAATTTTTACTTTTTCGTTAAAGTAATCCGCGCATCCTAAAATCATTCCATGAGCAAGATCGGAAAAAGGACGGGTGGAATGATACTCTAAAATTAGATGATTAGCGTTTATCAACTCATGATAAAAAGTGGGCAATTCGGCATCTGGATAAAGTTTTCTAACTTCAACATGTATATAATCATTTATTGAAATTAAAAGTTCAAAAGTGGATTTAGTATTGGTAATGAAACCTGCATAATGCTGTATAAAACTACTAAACAGGTATTTTCCATACGCTACTTGTAACTCAGGGATGGAAATACCGGTAATTTCACTAAGGCGAGTAACCATTCTCAATAATTCGTGGTGATCATAAGTACCCACGGTGGTATAAGCACCACTTGTGGACAAATCTGATTCATTAATAATTTGCTCCGCGACCTCAGGTGAAAAAACAGTTTCAACCATTTTAAGAAACTCAGTGAATATAATCCCTTTCATCGTCATTACCTCTTTGCTTATACTAAGATAATACCATCATATATTTCCTTAAATAAGGAAATTAGACTTCAATTGTTCGCTGAATGAACATTAAGAGTAAAAACCAACATGATATGTATAGTTTATCAGGGATATCTGACGTAATGGAATCTTTACATGGATTTGACGATTTCAAATACAGTTTTGCCATTCTGATTGTTGATGACAATGAGGACAATGTGTATACCCTGCAACGCCGCTTGCTAAAGGATGGCTATCAGCAATTGCTTATTGCTAGGGACGGCTTTCAAGCTTTAGAAGCTATCGAGAATTATCGAGTCCAACTTGTTTTGTTGGATATTATGATGCCAGGCATGAGTGGAATGGATGTGTTGGCTAAGCTTAAAGATAAAGTTCGCAAGCATGAGCTCTCCATTCTAATGGTATCCAGTGCCGACAGTATAGATAATGTAGTTGATTGCATTAAAGCAGGTGCAGATGATTTTTTACTTAAACCGTTTAATCCGCATCTATTGCGAGCTCGAATTGGATCATGCGTTGAGAAGCATTGGTTTCTTTATCAAGAAAAATTGTATAAAAAGCAAATTGAAGAAGAAAAAATTCGTTATTTTGAATTGTTAAATGCAGTTTTTCCTCCTTCTATTGTCCAAGAAATGATAGAAGTGGGAACGGTAAAGCCACGAAATTTATCAAATGTCGTGATTCTTTTTGCGGATATTATTGGCTTTACTCACTACACTGAGACACATAAACCAAATGAAACGTTAACAAACTTGCAGATTTTTATCGACATATGCGAGTCAGCAGCCATCGAACACGGTATAGAAAAAATCAAAACCATCGGTGATTCTGTCATGGTTGCGGCGAATATGTTGAAGAAGCTCGATAACCCTGTGCAAGCTTGCGTTAATTGGGCTAATGATGTCATAAAAAAAATGCAGCAGAGTCCCTCCAAATGGGAGGTGCGTTTTGGTATAGATATAGGAGACGTCATTTGCGGAATTATTGGTAGTCGTGAATATTTATTTGACGTATGGGGTAATTGTGTCAATACAGCATCCAGAGTACAGAGCTTAGCTAAAGCTAATCATATTTACCTCACTGAGCAAGCATGGTTAAAAATTGCAAATTTACCTATCCCCGGCGAATTAGTGGGTGAGTTTCAAGTAAAGGGGAAAGAACAAGCATGCAAGATATATAAAATCAATTGACGACAAACTAGAGCTATTAAAAAAATAGTGAACTTTATAGGCGTTCCAATGTCTGATAAATATACTGCTGATCAACGCATAGCCCAGAGCTTAGCAAAAATTAAAAAATCCATTGAGAAAACTTCTCAAATAAACTCTGTATCAAAAAAAAATATAGTGAGTGCCGATGTTGAAACTTACACGATACTCGAAAATGCTGAAGAAAATTTAATTATCACACCTGAAACAACCGTAATAAAAGACAGAAACTTTATTAATTTAAAGTTGGCTAAAGAAAATCATCAAGAGCTTACTTTCATTAATTGCATAATAGCTAATTCTGATTTTTATGGTTCTAACTTAGACAAGATAAAGCTTGAAAATTGTAAAATATTTAATTGCAACTTTGAAAAATCAAGCATTCAAGACGGAGTTTTTAAAGATTGTCTGTTTTATGATAAAAATAATCAGAGTGGATGTAATTTCAGTTTGGCCGATTTAAATCGCACTGAATTCCATCGATGCAATATATCCATGAACAATTTTAAACGAGCCAATGTTTTTCAAATAGTAATCCAGGAATGCAGAGCACAAGGATGTAATTTTCAATTCACGAATTTTGTGAATGTTGTCAGTAGATCTGTTTTATTTAGCTCAGCAACTCTCACCAAAACCGATTTTAGATATTCGAATTTCGAGGGGGTTTACTTAAAGAAATGTGATTTATCTGAAAGTAAATTGGTATCCGTCATTTTATCAAGAGCAAATTTAGAAGAAGCCGACCTGATAAGCA
>CAYUYG010000229.1:0-3762 GCA_964449125.1 uncultured Coxiellaceae bacterium
CAAATGCTGCATTTATCTGCCTGGCAACGTTTCTGGCGAATTGAAGTACCTTTTTCCATGCCGAGTCTTTTATGGAATGCGATGGCCTCCATGTCTGCTGGGTGGTTTTTTGTGGTCGCGGCGGAAGCAATCACAGTGGCCAATCAGGATATTTTATTGCCTGGCATTGGTTCGTTTATTGCGACGGCGATTCGCGCGGCGAATATGCCTGCGATTGGTCATGCCATTTTGACCATGTTTATTGTTATTTTAATTTATGATCAATTGCTCTTTCGTCCGCTGGTTGCTTGGGCGGAAAAATTTAAATCTGAGCAGCATGCAGCCGAAAAAGTCAGCGAATCGTGGGTGATCAATTTATTCAGACGTACTCGTTTAATGCGCATTATTGGCCGCAAGGCGGCACAGGGATTTGATGCGTTTGTGAATATTTCTTTATTACGTCGAGCCGAACCGCGTTTGCCCATTCGCAAAGTTGGCTCGCGCAAAGCTTCCAAAGTTACAAATTTGGTATTGTGGGACGTGATCGTGATTGCGCTCAGCACGCTCGCGCTGGTGTTTTTAATTTATTATGCCATCCAGAATATTTCCTTTGCGGAAGTGATGCATGTCTTTGTATTGGGGCTCATCACTGCTTGTCGCGTTTTTATTATGATTCTCATTTGCTCGCTGATCTGGGTGCCAGTGGGTGTTTGGATTGGTTTAAGACCACGCGTTGCTCAAGTAGCACAACCTATCGCGCAAATTCTGGCAGCGTTTCCTGCCAATTTATTTTATCCCGTGATTGTGATTTTTATTGTGCATTATCACTTAAGCCCTAATATCTGGTTAACCCCGCTTATGATCCTCGGTGCGCAATGGTATATCCTGTTTAATGTGATAGCAGGTGCTTCGACGCTGCCCAAGGATTTAATTCAGGTCGTGGATAATTTTGGGGTGAGGGGGTGGCTGCGTTGGAGCAAGTTATTATTGCCCGGCATTTTTCCCTATTACATTACTGGGGCAATTACTGCAGCGGGCGGAGCCTGGAACGCGAGTATTGTGGCAGAAGTGGCGAGCTGGGGGCAAGAAACCCTCGTCGCGACTGGTTTAGGTGCTTATATTACGGAATATACAACCCAGGGTAGTTTTTCTCATATTGCGCTTGGCATTGGTATGATGTGTGTGCTGGTGCTGATTTTTAATCGGTTATTATGGCGGCCGCTGTATGTGTATGCCGAAAATCGTTTTTTGCTGGAGTAGGTGGCGATGTCTGATCCCATTATTGAAGTAGTCAATGTGCAAAAATCATTTCGCACCGGCGATCGTCAAGAATTGCTGGTATTGGAAGACATCAACCTAAAAATTTATGAGGGTGAAATTATTGCTGTCCTCGGCAAGTCCGGTTCAGGTAAATCCACTTTGTTGCGAATTATCGCAGGACTCATTAACGCGAGTGAAGGCAGTATTTTTTATCGCGGTGAATCGGTCATTGGACCAATGCCAGGCATCTCCATGGTTTTTCAGACGTTTGCCTTGTTGCCCTGGCTAACGGTATTGCAGAATGTGGAGCTAGGTCTTGAAGCCATTGGTGTGGGTCGTGAAGAGCGTCGTGAACGCGCGCTTAAAGCAATTGATATGATTGGTTTGGATGGCTTTGAGTCGGCACTGCCGAAAGAATTATCAGGTGGCATGCGACAACGTGTGGGTTTTGCGCGCGCACTCGTGGTAAATCCGGATATTTTATTAATGGATGAACCTTTTTCTGCGTTGGATGTGTTGACAGCAGACAATTTAAAAAGTGACTTGTTGGATTTGTGGCAAGATAAAAAAACCGGCTTGAATGCTATTTTGTTTGTGACCCACAGTATTGAAGAGGCGATTATGATTGCCGACCGTATTATTGTTTTTAACAGTAATCCCGGCACTATCCGCGGTGATATGAAGGTTACTCTCCCTTTTCCGCGCAGTGATCTTGATCCGCGTTTTCGCAATCAAGTAGATCGCATTTACACGTTGATGACGACGCAGCCGCAAGATGAGCGCATGAAGGAAGGCGTTAATAAATATGCGGCGATTGATTTGGGTTATCGCTTACCGGAAGCGAATGTCTCAGAAGTAACGGGTCTATTGGAATTGCTAAACTCGCCTGAGCATCAAGGTAAGATGGATTTGCCCGATATCGCAGATACACTCGATTTAAATATTGACGATTTATTTCCACTCACCGAATTACTGGAAATTTTACGTTTTGCGAAAGTCTCGAAAGGTGATCTCACTATTACGGATGAAGGCAAGACTTTTGTAGAATCCGATATTCTGGAACGTAAAAAAATATTTTCTATTCATCTTAAAAAATACGTTCCGCTTGCGCGTTATATTTATGATCAGCTTATTCGTCACCCTCGTCATCGTGCGTTGGAAGAAAATTTCCTGTCTTTGCTGGAAGATTATCTTTCTGAAAGCGAAGCAGAACGTGTGTTACGTACTGTGATTGAGTGGGGGCGTTACGCTGAATTATTTGCTTATGATTATAATTCCGGCGTGTTGAGTTTAGAAAACCCGCATTAACATCGTATATTCTTGATATCGTCAGAAAGAATGCGCGATAACTCGCGCATTCGGATTGATAAAATCATTACGCGAAAACCAACACATTGTAAAATGGAACGGAAATTCTTATGCCACCGTATCCAAAATCGCAACCGCCTCCTAACACTTTGCCCGGATGAACGCCACCTTGCCAGTTGGCTTGGCAGATATAGAGGGTGCGGCCATTTTCAAATCCTCCTGGAATGGCATTGGGTGGAATTGCTCCATAATTAGCTGGTAACCAGCCATATTTATTCATGTGACTCACCAAGACTTGATAGCGAGGTAATCTAATTTCGTCGCCGCCCCAGCTGATATTGCAATCACCGGCGACTAACTTACCGGGAAACATGCCGCCTTGATAACTTGCGCGACACACATACAAACCGCGCGATGGATTATTTTCGCCACCACCTAACACTGCATTGGCAGGAAGCGGATAGCCTTCTAACATATCTATCCAGTGTGGGCCTGCTTCTTCGTAAAAACGCCGTTGATAGGAAGCTTGCACGCCCGAGTCGGTAATGCCGATAGAAAAATTTTTACGTTTGAAACGAACGGTTGGCGCAGATTCGTTTGGATAGCCGGAATAATAAGTACTCCCACGGGAAGACTGTGTGCTGGAATAACCGCCTGAATTATTTGGGCTGAGTGTGCTGGAGTATCCATTGTCTGCCAGGCTGACGGTGCTTGAAATTGCTAAACAAAGACTTGCTGCAAATAGAATGGTTTTTATCTTCATATCGCCTCCGAAAGCGGTTGAAGGCCAGGCAATCCTTGCTGGGGCCTGAGTTCTGTGCAAAATTTTGCTAGATTTTGACCGGGAAAGCAACGGGATTATTCTTTAGTAAGCAGCCGAAACAGGGCAGCCAGCTTCATCAGATTGCGGCTAAGTATTTCAGCTGAAAACAAAAATCCATCAAAATAAAGCAAATCTTCGCGCGAAAAAGCGGCTAAATTTTTATTGAGTTCGTCTTTCAATTCACTCACCGCGGGAATTTGGACAGCCTCATTTAATGGCTCTTTCGACACCACGCCCTGAATAAGCTGGCCGAAGATTTTTAAAATCGAATCATTAAAAGCTTGCCAGGCAGTGGATTGGTTTAATATCAAGTCAGCATTCTGAATATTGTCGAGGGCGCTGCGCATGAAATCGATGGAGCGTAGTACTTCACGTTCAGCATGCAGGGTTTT
>CAYUYG010000230.1:0-3761 GCA_964449125.1 uncultured Coxiellaceae bacterium
CAATGACCAGACACGTACGGAAGATTCTATTCGCTTATTAACTTATGGTTTCCGCTTTTTTGAAACCCATAAACTATACAATGCCAATACCGCTTTAATTCAAGGTCGCGTCTGGCAAGGCGATAAGGCTGAGATTCCGCTCGGTATTAAACAAGACATGTATGTAACCGTACCAACGGGTCAGTATAAAAAACTTCAGGCTTCCATTGCCTTAAATAATCCCATCAAGGCACCGATTACCAAAGGCCAAACGTATGGCACACTCAATGTTAATTTAGGTGGTCAAGTCATTGCCTCTGAACCATTGATCGCACTGGAAAATGATAGCAAGGGCGGCCTATTCCGCCGGGCATCTGATACAGTTAAGTATACGATCCATAAGTATTTTTCTAAATCTCAAGAAGAAGTGAATACAGGTTAGCCATGGAAAAAGACGAACCCTTATTAAAGTTTCCTTGTGACTTTACACTCAAGATATTTGGCCGCGGCACCGACGAGTTCGACGCGGCTGTATTAATGATTGTTCATAAGCACGCTCCCAATTTATCGGGGCGTGCTATTCAATCCCGCCCCAGCGAAAATGGCAAATATCGCGCACTTTCCATTACAGTTCATGTAGAATCCCAGGACCAATTAGACGATCTCTATCGAGAGCTGTCAGCTTGCCCGCAGGTGATAATGGCGTTATAAATGACGAAAACTCATTTAAAACCCAGCATTGGACAAGATAACGGGTTCTATTGAACATGAAATGAGCATCAAAGAACCCATTCAACGCAGCTGCGGTAATTTGAGGTTTTGACATGAATTCTGCAAATGTAACAATTCGCTGGCTTGGTCAACAGGATTACATGACCTCCTGGCAAGCTATGCGACAATTTACTGACCAACGTACCGATCAAACCCTTGATGAAATCTGGTTATTGGAACATGCCCCCGTGTTCACACAAGGCCAAAATGGAAAAGCTGAACATCTCTTAAATCCAGGCAATATTCCCGTTGTCCAAACCGACCGAGGCGGTCAGGTGACGTATCACGGACCCGGTCAGTTAATGGTTTACTGTTTAATCGATGTAAGACGCAAGAAAATGACCATTCGTCAATTGGTTAGCTCCCTCGAACAAACCGTCATTGATTTCTTAGCAGCGCATCAAATCTCTGCTTATGCCAAGAAAGAAGCGCCTGGCATATATATAGATAAGAGTAAAATTTGCTCAATCGGATTACGCATACGTCGCGGCTGTTCTTATCACGGCATTGCATTTAATATCGACATGGATTTGACGCCCTTTGCTCGCATCAATCCCTGCGGGTTCGCACAATTAAGCATGACACAATTACGTGACCATCAAGGTCCGACTGATGTCCTGAGTGCAGGTCGCCAATTAATCAATTATTTAATAAAAAATTTAGGTTATACTAGCGCCTGTCTTAATGATGCCTGCGACAAGGCGGAATCACTTTAACATTAAAAACAGAACGGTCAGCAAATGGAAAACAAACCAGTTAATGCTTCATCCAAACAACGCGGCGCCGACAAACTAGCGCGCATTCCCGTTAAAATTGTTCCAAGCGAACCATTACGCAAACCGGACTGGATCCGCGTACGCATTCCAGCTTCGCCCGCTGTTTCTGATTTGAAAAAATTATTACGCGAAAATAATTTAGTAACAGTCTGCGAAGAAGCATCCTGCCCCAATTTACCTGAATGTTTTACCCATGGCACAGCCACTTTCATGATCATGGGTGACAAATGTACCCGTCGCTGCAGCTTTTGCGACGTGGCGCACGGACGTCCAGATCCGCTTGATCCGAATGAACCACTCCATCTTGGTGCGACGATTGCAAAAATGGGTTTGCGTTATGTTGTGATCACCTCTGTTGATCGTGACGATTTACGCGATGGTGGGGCGAGTCATTTTACTGCTTGTATCAAATCCATTCGAGAAAAATCCCCGACTATTAAAATTGAAGTACTCGTGCCGGATTATCGCGGCCGCATGGACATTGCATTGGAAGTTACTGGTGGTGCGTTGCCTGATGTCTTTAATCACAATATTGAAACCGTGCCGCGCCTATATAAACAGGCGCGTCCAGGTTCGGATTACGAACACTCCTTGCGTTTATTACAAGAATTCAAAAAACGCTATCCTGGCATTCCAACAAAATCTGGCGTTATGTTAGGTCTCGGTGAAACGAATGAAGAAACCGAACAAACATTAAAAGACCTTCGTGCGCACGATGTTGATATGGTAACCTTAGGTCAATATTTGCAGCCAAGTCGTTTTCATATGCCCGTTGCACGATACGTAACACCGGACGAATTTAAACATTTTGCAACCGTCGCCAAAGAACTGGGCTTCACCCATGTTGCAAGCGGTCCGCTTGTTCGTTCTTCTTATCATGCTGACAGACAAGCCGCCGGAGAAGAGGTCACGTAATGTCGGACATTGTTAGTCCTTTATTACAATGGTTAAATGCAAACCCGCAATGGGCAGGTCTAGCAACCTTTCTTATTTCCGCTGCAGAATCTGTTGCCATTATCGGCACCCTGGTCCCCGGCTCCATTACGATGACTGCGATCGGCACACTCGCCGGCGCAGGTGTCATCCCCCTCGGTGAAACCATTCTCTGGGCCATACTGGGCGCCATTGTTGGTGATGGGATTAGTTACTGGTTAGGTTATTACTTCAAAGACCGCATACGGCGTATGTGGCCATTCAAATCAAATCCCGCGATTTTGCAAAAGGGTGAAATATTTGTAAATAAATACGGGGCCATGAGTGTCTTTATTGGCCGTTTTGTCGGTCCCGTGCGTGCACTCGTGCCCATGGTTGCCGGTATGCTCGGCATGAGGCCGTTACAATTTACGATTGCCAATATTGCTTCCGCCATTGGCTGGGCACCTGCTTATATGTTGCCTGGTATTTTACTGGGCGCCGCTTCACTCGAATTACCACCCGATATTGCGATACATGTCATCTTAGTGCTATTGCTCATCTTTCTATTTATTATTTTATGCCTGTGGTTTACTTATAAAGTTTTTCAGCTCATCAGCAAACAAACTGAAAACATGCTAGTGGGTATTTGGAATGCGCTGAAAAAATCGCGCTATTTTCATATAGCCACCGTGGTACTCAAACACCATGACCCTGAACAGCATCACGGGCAATTAACATTGGCCTTTTATTTTTTCGTGACCAGTGTCTTGCTAGCTTGTTTGTTGGTGTATGTAAAAATCGTGGGGGCATCCACTATTTTTGTCAATCAAGCCGTCTTTCATCTGTTTCGCGGTATTCGTAGCGATAGCACCGATCAGATTATGTTACTGCTCACGCTATTCGGTCAAAAGCAGGTGATTATACCTGTCATTGGCGTCTTATTCGTGTGGCTGCTGTTCACCCGTCATATCAGGGCCGCCTTTCACGCCCTGGCACTGGGCATTCTTCCCGCTGGCAGCATTTTTGTTATCAAACATCTTATCCAATCCCCGCGACCGTGGGGAATTTTTAATGCACCGGAAACTTTTTCGATGCCTAGCGGTCATGTCACGCTCGCCACGACCATCTATATCGGCATCACCTTCCTTCTCGTCGACGCACTGCCAACACGACGACGCCTGGTTTATCTTCCCGCCATCACACTCGCCATTTTAGTTAGCGTATCGCGACTTTATTTAGGCGCACATTGGTTGACTGACGTGATTGCCGCCTGGTTTCCTAGCCCTGCCCTTCTCATTCTTATCGTCCTTTCTTTTCCAC
>CAYUYG010000231.1:0-3743 GCA_964449125.1 uncultured Coxiellaceae bacterium
TTTTGTATAAGGGTCGCAGAAATGATATAGCAAGTATTTGGCAAGTCCATGGTACAAAGTATAATCAATGGCAAGACCCAGTGGGGCAGAAATTTCACTACCCTCATCACAATGATGAGCATGACCGTATTGTGGATCACTGAAGGTGGGTCTCGCAATATCATGCAATAACATGGGCAATGCATATTCCGGTGCGAGAACCTGTGCAGCAATGATAAAGGCTTCAAACGCATGCATTCTTTCACTGACATTTTCTTCAGTTGGAATGCCTGCTTCATAATCTTTTTGTGCTAATTGATTTTGCAACACATCAACATTTAATTTCTTATAGCATTCAATTTTTGTTTCTAAATCGTTAAATAGGTCAGGTAACTCAACCGTTTCCTTCGCAATCGCAAGAAAATCAGGCAGCGACTGTTCTAGCAATTCTATTGGCGACAAATCAAGATTTGTCGCCATACTCGAATCACTTAAAAAATCAGCCATTGTATAATTGACGGATTCCGTGCTGATCAGCCAACCGCTGGCTTGTAAGCCTTTCAAAATATCTGGGAAAGAAGAGATATGATCACAATACGCTTGAAAACTAGCCATCCGTAAAGCCAACAGATTATGCGGCATGGAAAACAATCTGGCCGTTGCACCCAAGGTTTTGGGGGATTTTCTTAACATCTCTATCTTCCCTTACAGTTAATGGGAATGTTTTATTTCATCTGCAATCAAACGTCCGGTTTGCGGATTGAATGTGGCATTGTTAAATTGCATCTGTTGCTTGGCGGTGGTATACGTGCCTTTGCCGTAAATAACGAATTCTGATACTTTGCTATTCTGATATTTAACTAATGCTTTTTCACCCGTGATGGTGATCTGTTTGCCAACAAAAATCTTTACATTTCCGGTGAGCAAACTTTGCTGTTTATTGGATACTTGTACTATGTGATTAGCTGAAAAACCGACAGCTGGTTTATTAGGTGTGACAGCAAAGGCTGTTGTAAAAAAACTTGCAAGTGCAACAATGAGAGCGATTTTCCTTTTATTAAATGTCAACATTTTACGTATTCTCCTGATAATGAGTGCCTATCATAGCTCACTGACAAAAAAAAGAAAGATTGATTTAATAAAAATCAGGATAAAGTAAATAGTGTTTGCGAATTTTTTTAAAAACATTCAGTTGCGGTTGCCAAGATTGACGAATTTGCTTCTCACTCATCCCAGATTTAATTTGCCTTTCCAATAAATCATTTCCAGATACATCACTAAAACCAGAAAAAAAATGTTTCTTGTCGGGAAAAGCGCGATACGATTTAATGAGATAACTTAATTGCAATTGTCTGTGCAATTTTTTAAGAACAGCTTTCGGTGTTCCTGCAATATACCAGCCATGACAGAGTTTATTTGCATACTTGGGTATTTCACGACCCTGGAAAGTAGGTGTAAATGTGTACTTTGCATGTAGCTGCGGATGGCCAAATACTTGGAATGGCTTACTTGTTCCGCGCCCCATACTCATTTTCGTTCCTTCTAATAATCCAATTGAAGGATATAAATAAATGGACTGAACATTCGGCAAATTAGGCGAAGGTTTAACAGGCGGACTGTATAAACTCTTATGAGTATAATGACGACACGCTATGATTGTCAGCTTTAAATTACGCGCTTTTGAAACAGGTTTCACATGCAACCATTGTTCACCAACCAGCATTTTTGCATATTCACCCATCGTCATCCCATAAACAATGGGTATGGGTTGCATGCCTGTAATTGACTTATGCTTGGCTTCAAGTACGGGACCATCGATATAAAAACCATTGGGATTAGGACGATCCAAAATAATCAGCGGTTTATTGTTATTAACCGCCGCTTCCATTAATTTTTGCAGAGAAGCAATATATGTGTAAAAACGGACACCCACGTCCTGGATATCAAACACAATCGTATCCACATCACGCAAATCAGTTTCATTTGGTGCAAATTTTCTTCCAAATAAAGAAACAATGGGCAAACCGGTTTTACTATCGGTACCATTCTTTAAACTGCCCTCTTTTTCACCGCGAAATCCATGTTCAGGCGCAAATATTTTGACAACCTGAATGTGATTTTCTAATAACACGTCCAGTAAATGTTTTTTGCCCACGAGGGATGAATGATTAGCAAAGACAGCAACGCGTTTGCCTTTAAGCAAGGGCAGGTAAAGCTGAGTTTGCTCGGCTCCGGTCTGAATCGCTGTTGTGTCAGCAAAAGTGAGTGGGCTAAAAACCATTAATAAAATTAATAATATTTTTTTCACTAGACTACTCTGTGTTCTTTGCTTGCCCTTGGATACGCTCGACTTAATTCAGCCTTACTGGTATTAGCTTGTTTACTAAATTCCACATCAGTAATACTGGCGGATACTATATTAGCAATGGCACGTCTGTCTTCAATTAGTTGATTATGGCTAGCTGCAACAGGGTGTGTTCTACTCGTCAAAATAATGATCGAGGTTTCAGTGGCAGGATCAATCCATATGGAAGTTCCTGTCCAGCCGCTATGCCCAAACGAACGAACGGGAAATAATATACCGCGATTGGAATAAGCAGAGTCAATGTCCCAGCCTAATCCGCGTACATCCAGCATGCCGACCGGTGTTTCCGGCGTCACCATTTTTAAAATAGTCAACGGACCTAATAAATAGTGGTTGGATTGGGTAGAGGGCAAACGACCCCCGTTTAATAAACACTGAGCATAAGCATCTAAGTCTGTCGCTGTTGAAAATAGTCCGGCATTGCCAGACACGCCTTCCATTGCTTGAGCCAGTGGATCCTGCACCTTACCCCAACGTAATTTTTTATTCTCAATATCAGTGGGTGCAATATTGTCTCGCCATTTTTCGGGTGGTAAAAAAGTCGTGTTACTCATATTGAGTGGTGTAAAAATATGAGCTTGAGTATAACGATTAAACTTTTCATGGGTGATAATTTCGACCAAATGCGCCAGAACAATAAAATTAATATCGCTGTAAACAAATTTCTCACCCGGTTGATGAATCAGCTTCAACTGAACAATCTTTTGAAACATAGCTTGCGAGCCACGCTTTGCAGGCTCGACATCGGCTGGCAATCCCGAGGTATGCGTCAATAATTCACGCACGGTAATTTTTTCTTTTCCATGCCCGGTGAATTGTGGCCAATATCTTGCAACCGATGCGTCAAGGTCAATTTTATTTTGCTCGACCAATTGCATAATAGCCGGTGTAGTCGCCACCACCTTGGTTAATGAAGCAATATCAAATACGGTATCCAAACGCATAGGTGCAACAGAAGGCACAACACGACGATTACCAAATATGCCGCGATAAATAATCTTACCGTGATGCGAAATGAGAACAACCGCACCAGGATAATTACCAGCAGCAATGGATTTATCGATAACCGGTGTAATGTTTTTTAATAAATCTGAGCGTACCTCAGACGTTTTAGCGATGAATACATCGTGTGTACCCTGCGGAAAATGACGCCCGCTGGCACTAGCCTGAGTGTTCAAAAACAACACTGTCCAAATCGCAATAATCTGAATAATTTTAGAATGCATGGTTTTCTGTCTGGAAAAATGGAATGATTGTTTTTATACTTGGCAGCATATTAACATTCGGACAAATAAAATACAACACTGAGCGATGCTCACAAAATAATAAAATTATATTAAACAATTAATTAAGAAATAATATGCACTTTACTGAATGGTGTTTACAAAGGTATGGCATT
>CAYUYG010000232.1:0-3680 GCA_964449125.1 uncultured Coxiellaceae bacterium
GCAATGATTTTTTGTAATTTCTTTTTATTTAAGGGCATAGGTTTCTCCCGATCATACTTATAATTATAGCTGATACCGTAACATAAAATTGATAAGATATTTACAATGTAAACAATCGATTAAACAGGATTAACTGATGGCCAAACTCTATTTTTACTATTCCACTATGAATGCGGGTAAAAGCACGGTTTTGTTGCAGTCCGCTTACAATTACCAGGAACGGGGTATGCACACTCTGCTTTTTACGCCGGCTATTGATGAGCGATATGCAAAAGGTAAAATCCATTCGCGGATTGGATTGCATGCGGACGCCATTACCTTTGATAAAAATTTCGATTTATTTGCGCATACGCGCGATCAAAAAGCGCTTGATCCGAAATTAACTTGTGTATTAATTGACGAAGCTCAATTTTTAAGTAAGGATCACGTGTTACAATTGACTCAAATTGTGGATGAATTAAATTTACCTGTGCTTGCGTATGGTTTGCGTAGTGATTTTCGTGGTGAAGCATTCGAAGGCAGTTTGTATTTGCTGATTCTGGCTGATAATCTCGTAGAGTTAAAAACGATTTGTCATTGCGGAAAAAAAGCCATTATGAATGTTCGTCTGGATGAGCAGGGTCACGCAGTACGTACTGGTGAACAAATTAAAATTGGTGGCAATGAAACGTATGTGGCCATGTGTCGTAAACATTATAAGGGCGCAGTCGCTAAATCATGAAAAAGTTAACTCGTTGCGCATGGGTATCAGACGATCCACTTTATATTGATTATCATGATCTGGAATGGGGCGTGCCCGTTTATGATGAAAGACATCTGTTTGAATTTTTAATTTTAGAAGGTGCGCAAGCTGGTTTAAGCTGGATTACCGTATTAAAAAAGCGCGTACAATATCGTCAAAGCTTTGATCAATTTGATCCCGAAAAAATTGCTCGCTACGATGAGCGTAAATGTCAGGAATTGTTAAATGAAGCGGGAATTATTCGTAACCGCTTAAAAATTCAGGCAGCCATTACCAATGCGCGTGCTTTTTTAGCGTTAAAAAATACCGACGATAGTTTTTCTAAGTATCTCTGGCAATTTGTCGATGGACGTCCGAAGCAAAATCATTGGCAGCAAAGTCAACAGATACCTACGTTTGATCCTATTTCGGAAAGCATGTCGAAAGATTTGAAACGTCGTGGCTTTAAATTTGTTGGGAGTACCATATGCTATGCTTTTATGCAGGCAGTGGGGATGGTGAACGATCATCTTACCTGCTGTTTTAGGCATGAACAATGCGCTTCTCTTGTGAAAAAAAGCCATTTGGACCATACTTTATAGATCTAGAACAACAATCATTCTGCAGCTTAAGGACTATGTTTATGAAAAATATTATTAAACATGATGCAAAAAAAGCATTGGCGCCCCTCAAATTGGCAACACCCAGTGATTTAAGTGAAAAAGCACGTCAGGCTGTTGTGACAGCGATCAATCCGCTTGTAGCTGATTGTTTTGCCCTTTACGTAAAAACAAAAAATTATCATTGGCATGTTTCAGGCAGTCATTATCGTGATTACCATTTATTACTCGACGAACAAGCTGCACAAATATTTGCAATGATTGATATTTTGGCAGAGCGTGTGCGTAAATTAGGTGGCACGACCATTCGTTCTATCGAGCAAATTGGCCAATTACAAAATGTTCATGATGATAATGAACTCTATGTGGCGCCTCAGGAAATGGTAAGACGTCTAATGAATGACAATAAGTCATTTGCTGGCCGTCTGCGTGAGGCACATAAAGTGTGTGATGATAGTAATGATGTGGCGACAGCGAGTGTATTGGAAGTTTTTATTGATGAAACCGAGCGTCGCACCTGGTTTCTGTACGAAGTGCATACAGAATAACGCCTCTCAGTCAGCACAATCAACGCAGTGGTTGGGCGTCCTTGCCCAACCTGATTTCTAAATAACCAATAACTTAATTTCTGTTTCAAAGAAGTTTTCTCAGTATACTACGCACCAGACAACTGTTTTTCTCTTAAATGCAGGACAAATCATGGCCAGTAAATTATCAAGTGCAATCACGTATATGATCAATCAGTGTTCGCTGGGTTTTATTTTAATCGCTAAAAGTACGAAAGGCCTTTGCGCGATTATGTTAGGGGATCAAAGCCATGATCTCGTACAAAGTTTGCAGCATCGGTTTCCGCAGGCCCAGTTAAATCAAGGCAGTGTGTCAGAAGCGGCGCAAATAATGCATTTAGTGGATGTGCCCAGCACGGTTTGTTCCCTGCTGTTGGATGCGCAAGGTACATCCTTTCAGCAACAAGTTTGGGAAGCTTTAAAAAGTATTCCAGCTGGTACAACCGCAAGCTATACCGATATCGCCACACGCATCGGTATGCCGAAAGCAGTGCGTGCCGTTGCGCAAGCTTGCGCTGCCAATCCACTCGCTATTGTCATACCTTGTCATCGCGTAGTAAAACAGGATGGTTCATTATCTGGTTATCGCTGGGGTGTCGAGAGAAAACAAATTTTACTGGCACGAGAAAAAATTGAGTACTTTATAAAGCAGGCGTAAGATAGCTCGTTCAAAGGGAGTGCCTGCGTGCGAAAGTTTTTATTCATCCTCTTTTGCTTCATTTTAAACGGTCATGTTTTTGCTGCAAATCGCTTTGTTAATCTGACCATCAGCTATAAAACCGTTTATTTTGCTGGCATACCGCGTAAAGCCATGGCAATTAATCAGCAAATTCCATCGCCAGTGCTACATTTTAAAGAAGGTGATCATGTCACGATCAATGTGCGCAATGAATTAAATGAGGAAACTGCGCTGCATTGGCACGGACTGTTAGTTCCTTGGCAAATGGATGGTGTACTGGGTATCAGCCAACATGGTATTCAGCCAGGTCAAACTTTCCAGTATCGTTTTACGCTGCGGCAATCAGGCACTTATTGGTATCATGCGCACGCTGGTTTACAGGAACAACAAGGATTATACGGTGCGTTTTTAATTGATCCACAAGAAAAAACTCCTTATCGATATACAAAAGATTATGCCATTGTATTATCTGACTGGAGTAATGCTAATCCCGATCAAATTTATTTTAATTTAAAAAAAGACGGTGATTATTATTCGCCGCGTTTTCCGTTGCAGCCATCGCTTGCGCAATTTATTTATGATTATCGCAAAGGTTCACCGGGAGAACGTCAGGCCCTCCTTAATGATTATAAGACCATGCAACAAATGCGCATGAGTCTTTATGATATCAGTGATGTTGCTTATGATGCGTTTTTGTTAAACGGTGGTACAAAGATTAAACCATGGACAGCGCCGGTTAAAGTAGGTGATGTGGTACGCTTACGTTTTATTGGTGCCGGTGCCAGTACCATTTTTCATGTAAAAATTCCGAATGCTTTGATGAAAGTCGTCCAAGTAGATGGCAATAATGTTAAACCTTACACGGTTACCGATTTTCGTATTGCCCCGGGTGAAACCTACGATGTTTTAGTGCGAATTTTGAGTAAGGATCCGTATGTTATTTATGCTGAATCGATTGATACGGTTGGTGCAGCTTATGGTGCATTAGTTAATACATCACAACCACCCGCAAACTATCAAGCAGTGTTGCCATTTTCCGAACCACCACCAGTG
This sequence comes from uncultured Coxiellaceae bacterium, assembly GCA_964449125.1. Classification (GTDB taxonomy): domain Bacteria; phylum Pseudomonadota; class Gammaproteobacteria; order DSM-16500; family DSM-16500; genus Aquicella. The sequence continues at coordinate 3,640 of CAYUYG010000232.1, forward strand.
ACGCGGGAAATGATGCAAAACATGATGAGCACGCAATCTTC
>CAYUYG010000233.1:0-3679 GCA_964449125.1 uncultured Coxiellaceae bacterium
AGGCCGTGCGAATGATACGTCTGGCCGCAGCCCAATGAATTGGATTCGAATAAAAGGACTGACAAGCCGGTTGCGCGTAAGCGGGTCAACAGCCATAAGCCGGCAATCCCGCCGCCAAAAATCACAATATCGGCCGCTGCAATTGTTTTCATGTCTAGATATCCTGGAAAGGGGTGCTTATTTTTTCACATTTTGACCATAAAGAAAAACTATCCTTCTTGTTTTTAGCCAAATTCGTTAGAATATCGCCACACTCAGGCTGCATCCGGATAATTAAATGATTGATTTAAAACAAAAATTTGATGTTATTGTGGTAGGCGGTGGCCATGCCGGCACTGAAGCTGCTCTCGCAGCAGCTCGCGGCGGCGCTAACACCTTGTTACTTAGCCATAATATTGAAACCCTTGGCCAAATGTCTTGCAATCCCGCCATTGGCGGCATTGGCAAAGGTCACCTCGTCAAAGAAATTGATGCAATGGGTGGCGCCATGGCTCGCGCCATTGATCAAGCAGGGATTCATTTTCGCATTTTAAATGCGAGCAAAGGTCCTGCCGTTCGTGCCACGCGCGCCCAGGCTGACCGTGTTTTGTATAAACAAGCTATTCGCTACAAGCTTGAAAATCAACCCAATCTCATGCTGTTTCAACAAGCTGTCGATGATATTTTGATTGAACACGATCGTGTGGCTGGTGTCGTCACGCAAATGGGTTTAAAAATTTTCGCCAAAACCGTAGTCTTGACCGCGGGTACCTTTTTAGCAGGGAAAATCCATATCGGTCTCAATAATTATGCGGCAGGCCGCGCAGGCGATCCGCCTGCTGCCACACTGGCCTCGCGCCTGCGTGATTTACCATTCCGCGTCAACCGTTTGAAAACAGGCACTCCTCCACGCATTGATGGCCGCACCGTTGATTTCAGTGTCATGGACAAACAACCTGGTGATACGCCTACGCCCGTATTTTCTTTTATGGGTAAAATCGAAGAACACCCACAGCAAGTCTGTTGCTATATCACACACACCAATGAACAAACCCACGATCATATTCGTGCCGGATTAAAAGAATCGCCCATGTATACTGGTGTGATTGAAGGGGTTGGTCCGCGCTATTGTCCGTCGATCGAAGATAAAATTGTACGTTTCGCCGATAAAACGTCGCATCAGATTTTTGTTGAGCCAGAAGGGTTGACCACCACTGAATTGTATCCGAATGGTATCTCAACCAGTTTGCCGTTTCATACCCAAGTTGACTTAGTGCATTCCATACGCGGTTTTGAAAACGCGCACATAACGCGTCCCGGTTATGCAATCGAATACGATTATTTTGATCCCCGCGACCTAAAGCCTTCGCTTGAAACGAAAGCCATTCACGGTTTATTTTTTGCCGGTCAAATTAATGGTACGACAGGTTATGAAGAAGCTGCCGCACAAGGCTTGATCGCTGGCTTGAATGCCGCGCGTCAGACCCAAGATTTGGAAGCGTGGTGGCCGCGGCGTGATGAAGCCTATATCGGCGTATTGATCGATGATTTGGTGACCCGCGGCACACAAGAACCGTATCGCATGTTTACCAGTCGTGCTGAATATCGCCTGCTATTGCGCGAAGACAATGCAGATTTGCGCTTAACGCCCAAAGCAATAGAGATGGGCCTCGTTTCTGCTGAACAAGCGCAGTATTTTGGGCAAAAAAGCCAGGCCATTGTTGCTGAAAAAGCACGCTTGCAAACCATTCTCGTGCGCCCAGGCACGCCTGCCGGTCAGCAAATTGAGCAGGCACTGCAACAAACGCTGGCACGCGAATATCGTTTGTCTGAGTTATTACGCCGTCCTAACTTAAACTATCAACAACTAACGACTATTGAAGAATTAGGTCCGTGGCTCACCGATGAAAAAGCGGCTGAGCAAATTGAAATACAAGCAAAATACGCAGGATACATAGATCGTCAGGAAGATGAAATTGCCAAATCGGTACGCCAGGAAACACAAAAAGTACCACCACATTTTGATTATAACGAGATCGTCGGGTTATCTGCCGAAGCAAAACAAAAACTCAATCTCGCACGTCCGGAAACCGTCGGTATGGCATCCCGCCTACCTGGCATGACACCTGCTGCGATCTCTCTCTTACTCGTACATTTAAAAAAACGTAAAACGGGCAGTGATGAGTGACAATCCTTTTAAACCGTTATTGGTAACTGAATTACAAAAAAACGCGATTGTTTTGACGGATGCTCAGATTGACAAACTCGTGCGCTATCTCGTGATGATGCAAACCTGGAATCGCGTCTTTAATCTAACAACCATCACCCATCCGCATGACATGGTGGTCTTACATATCATCGACAGCCTGATCGTGCAGCCATATCTCACTGGTAAACATTTTTTAGACATAGGTACGGGAGCAGGCTTGCCCGGTATCCCGCTGGCAATTGCCAATCCTGAGCAACAATGGATGTTATTAGACAAAAATAACAAAAAAACCCGTTTTCTAATTCAGGTTGTTGCCGAATTAGGTCTTAGTAATGTTAAAGTGGCCAATGATCGCGGCGAGGATTTTCATCATGGTCATTGTTTTGATAGTATTCTCTCACGCGCATTCGGCACATTGGCGCTATTTCTCGCCACCACGGAACATTTGCTTTGTCCAACTGGCACGTTTATCGCCATGAAAGGCAAATACCCGGAGGAAGAATTAAAGATGGTCCCTGAGCATTTTATTGTGCAGCAAGTCGCGCGCTTGACGATCAAGGGAATGGATGTAGAACGTCATCTCGTTCTAATTCAAAAACAAGGTAAATAAAGGGGATACGCAGTGGGAAAAATTATTGCGATTGCTAACCAAAAAGGCGGTGTCGGCAAAACCACAACCAGCATTAATTTGGCGGCCTCTTTTGCTGCCATGAAACGTAAGGTCATGTTGATTGACCTTGATCCACAAGGCAACGCTACCGTGGGCAGCGGTGTCAGCAAAGCCCAAATTCGCTATGCTTCGCATCATGTCTTATGCAATGAAAAATCTATTAGCGACGCCTTGATTGCCACCAAAAGTGGCTTTGATTTATTAGCAACTAACCAGGAATTGATTGTCGCGGAAATGCAATTACTGCAAGAACGTGAACGTGAACAGCGTTTAAAAACCATTCTATCGACGGTCATTGATGACTACGACTACATCCTAATTGATTGTCCACCGTCGCTCAGCGTCTTAACGCTCAACGCCTTGGTTGCGGCAGATTCCGTGTTAATTCCAATTCAATGTGAATATTTTGCGCTGGAAGGCTTAAGCGGCTTATTAAACACGGTTGAACAAGTTCGCTCCACGATTAACCAACGCTTACAAATCGAAGGTTTGTTACGCACCATGTACGATGGACGTAACCGATTAGCGCTGGATGTGTCTGCACAATTGCTTGAGCATTTCCCAGAACGGGTTTATCGCACCGTGATCCCACGCAACGTACGCCTCGCTGAAGCACCAAGCCACGGCGCGCCGGTATTGCATTACGATGAAAAATCGCAAGGCGCACTGGCTTATCTCGCCTTGGCCGGAGAAATTTTACGTCGCGGGGAAAAATTGGAAAATGAAAAATTAAGCGTTGCAAAACTAGCAAGCTAACGAGGTCCCAATGAGTCACGAACAAGCCTTAAAAAATGCACCCTTAGGCAAACAAAGCGCCTATG
>CAYUYG010000234.1:0-3651 GCA_964449125.1 uncultured Coxiellaceae bacterium
TAATCCTGCCAAATCTTGCGTATACGGGGCTTATAATCGTATTGAAGTGTATGCGAGCAATAAATTGTACCAATTAGGAATCGTTAAAAAGAAAAAACGTGAATTAACGTATAACCCTAACTTCGATTTCCTGAGCCAGCAAATAATACAATTTGTTAATTTGCTGGACTAATCCTCTTTTTGACTTGTACCCATGCGAGGAGATCGCCAGCCTACTTCTTCGTCCGAAGACTCTCCTTTTTCCCTCCCTTCCTTTTCTTTCCCCTTTCCTTCTTTTGATTGATTGGAAGCTTTTTCTTCGACTGTCGCATGCCTTTTTAGGGGTGGAGTAAAAAATCCGCTGGAAGCAACCCTTACCTCATCGTGCTTTAGTTTTGTAGATGGCGAAGAGATTGGAGAGCGATCCATTTCAGAACCACTCTCTTCTCCCCTACTTAAAAATAAGTCATCTTGATTCTGTTCTATTTTTTGGTAGGCCAAATTAGATAAGGAGGTTAATGATGCTAGAAGAAGCTCATCATAATGTTGTAATGGAGTTTGATCTTTGCCTGGTGTTTGCGGTGGGTGATTCGAAGCAAATAATATCAAGTAATTTTTTAACGCATTCGTCAATTCTACTAATTGTTGATTAATGTTTTGAATATCCGCTTCTTGCAAATCAAAGCTCTCAGCCTTTGCCCCATGAAAATTGGTTATATAAATTTCTTGTGCTAAGGCATGGATCTGGTTTATTCGAATAGCAGTTGTCCTAGAAGTTTCATGATTTGCCAATTCATTAGACAATTTCTGCACCGTGTTACCTATCGACGACATCATCTCCTCAAAGCTTTTATCTTGTTGCGTCAAAGTCAAAGCAGGGATTGACAGGATACGTTGCATATCAGGTGTGGCACTATAAGTCTGAACGTTTTTAATAAACCTTAACGCATCTGCTTTGGTAAAAAACACCGCCGCTGTAGAAGCATTTATTTCCTGATTGCTATTAATACTTTCAGGCGCTTCCGTTGAAACAATCCAGACTTGCGCTAATTGAGAAGGTTTGCCCATCTGAAAATTTTGTTGTATAGGATCACCGAAAAAGCCATCGGCTAATAGATAGCCTCCCGAATTGAGAGGTAAGTTCTGCTTTGAGTCAAAAGCACGGCCTTGGCGAGGGTCTATCACCTGCACCTTATGACCACCTTTCAAGCCTTTAGCAACTTGACGATGTGCCATACCTGGACCACCTGGCTCGTGATGCTCCAATGCCAGCACCAATGCATCGATGGTTACTTCAAAAACCTGCGACCATAAATCCTGTGATGCTAACTGTTGCTTCACATCGCCTTCAAGCGTTCTGGCGATATTTGGAATACGACGACCTCTACTTGTTGGAAAATCTGCATGAGGCACATGCCCGATATAAAGATGGAGCCCTTCGCCCTGGTTTGCTATCGATTCTTTTTTAACCTTAGACCGACGACCTTCCATAACTAAGCCCTCGTTTTTGAACCGTTATACATTCAGTATAGTTCAGTTCAAAAAATGTGAGATTTAGTTAACTTATTGATATTTCAATAAATAAAACATTTCCCAACTATAAAAGTTAGGAAATGTGATTAGATTCTAGGAGTTAAATTATTTCGAACGAGGTACGATAATTAACCAATGTATTAGCAACATAACCGCACCGACAAAAATGGCACTATCTGCGAGGTTGAAGATGGCAAAATGCCAATCGCCCAAATGAAACGCAAGGAAATCAATTACATACTGATATTGCAATCTATCCCAGACATTCCCTAAGGCACCACCCAAAATAAACGAAAGGGCAATACTCATCCAGACAGCCCTAGCAGGCAATTTAACCAGCGTATAAATGATAATGAGGCTGACAATGGCAGCGAGGCCACCAAAAAAAATATTTTGCCAACCCGATGCCGAATGCAAAAAACCAAAAGCAGCGCCAGTGTTATACGCGAGCGTCAAGTTAAATACCGGCAAAATTTCCCACGGTTGATACAGCGATAAATGATGCATCACCCAAATTTTACTGGCACGATCAATCAAAATTACCGCTACAGCAATCCAGATCCACACCAAGCCGCTCGAAAATCGTTTAGGCATAATTTCTCGTCTCTCCTTCACCGCTGATATTGATGACACAACGCGCGCACAAACCCGGATAGGCAGGATCTTTATTCATATCTGCACGGCGATGCCAGCAACGCTCGCATTTCTCTTGTGTTGTCGCCAATATTTTCAACGACAAGCCAGGTACTTCCGTCACCGTTGCATCAAGTGGGGCTTGATGCTCAGCCACAACAGTTGCAAATGAAGTGATTAACACAAAACGCAATTCATCTTCCAGCTTATCCAATTGCTGTTTCAAGTTCGGACCACAATACAAATAGACTTCAGCTTCCAGTGCAGAACCTAATTTGCCCGCATTACGCTGAGCCTCAATTTCTTTATTGACCGCATCCCGTACCGCACGAATTTTTTCCCAGTAAGTTTCATCTAGCGAGTCATTTTGCAAAGTTATCGGCAATTCATACCAACTGGTTAGCATAATGGATTCAACTGATTTGCCTGGCACCAACTGCCATACTTCTTCTGCCGTAAATGACATGATCGGTGCCATCCAGCGCACAAATGCATTAATGATATAAAACAAAGCAGTTTGTGCGGAACGTCGACCGCGGCTATTAGTCGGCATGGTGTACTGACGGTCCTTAATAATATCCAGATAAAAACCGCCCATGTCCGTCACACAAAATTGATGGAGTTTTTGCACAACCAAGTGAAACTGAAAAGTTTCGTATGCTTCCAGAATCTCATTCTGGATACGTCTTGCCTTATCAACGGCCCAACGATCGAGCGCGAGCATGTCATCTAGTGCAACCGTATGCTGACTGGGGTCAAAGCCATCCAGATTCGCAAGAAAAAAGCGCACCGTGTTACGAATTCGACGATAGGTTTCCGATGTACGAGCCAAAATTTCTTTGGAGGCGGCGATTTCAGTTCGATAATCAATTGATGCAACCCACAAGCGCAAAATATCAGCGCCCAAGGTTTGAATCACTTCCGCAGGCGCGATGACATTGCCGATGGATTTAGACATTTTTCGTCCCTGCCCATCTACCACGAAACCATGCGTTAACACGGTACGATAGGATTCACAGCCATTCATAGCGTTTGATGTCAGTAATTGTGATTGAAACCAGCCGCGATGTTGATCTGAACCCTCTAACACCAAATCGGCGGGAAATTGTAATTCTGGCCGAGCCCTTAAAACGCATTCGTGGATGACGCCGGAATCAAACCAAACGTCCAGTACATCAGTTATTTTTTGATACTGACTGCTTTCCGAGCCCAATAATTCCGTCAAATCCAATGTGTACCAGGCTTCTATGCCCTGCTTTTCAACGCGTTCAGCCACTTTTTCCATCAACGCCAGTGTTTCAGGATGCAATGCGCCCGTATCTTTATGCACCACTAAACCCAGGGGCACACCCCAAGTACGTTGACGTGAAATACACCAATCCGGCCGATTTTCAATCATGCCGCGAATGCGTGCTTTACCCCAGTCTGGCACCCAATCCACTCGATCAATCGCTTGCAAAGACAAGTCCCGCAAGCCGTGCTTGTCCATACTAATAAACCATTGCG
>CAYUYG010000235.1:0-3617 GCA_964449125.1 uncultured Coxiellaceae bacterium
AGGCGTTATCAGGAAGCACGCATTCCATTAGTCATTATTGCGGGTAAAGAATACGGTACGGGTTCATCACGTGACTGGGCAGCGAAGGGACCAAAATTACAAGGTGTCACTGCTGTCATTGCTGAAAGTTTCGAACGTATCCATCGCTCTAACTTAATCGGCATGGGCATTCTTCCCCTGCAATTTATCAATGATGAAAACCGTAAAACGTTTGCATTGGACGGCACAGAAAAAATTAGTATTGCAGGATTGGATAATAACTTAAAGCCTGGCGCTCATCTTGAAGTCATCATCGAACGAACCGATGGCAGCAAAGCTAGCTTTAAAGCATTAAGCCGTATCGATACGCAAAATGAAATTGAATATTATCGCAACGGCGGCATTTTGCAGTACGTATTGCGTAATATGCTAAAGAAGTAAATATAAATAAAAACACCCGTCTTTGGACGGGTGTTTTTTTATAAGACATATCTAAATTGGGGTCGATTACCCATGTGCTCTTGGATTAAGTCGTTCAAAAAAGTAAATAAACCATTGCGCGTATAATCAATTTTATTAGTCTGCAAATCTAATTTATAAGCCCAGCTCTTATCCAGCTCAACAATTTTCTTCACTTGTCGATGCATCTTCATTTCATCAGGAGACATCACCCCTGCCGCACAGAGGTGTAAACGAAACAAAGCACCTGCTTGCTTATAATGATTTCCATTTTTATGTTGCGAGATAGCTTTATATTCAAGTTCGCAATTTAATAAGGTAGCCAAGCTATTTTCAATCACATCACAAAATTGCTTATCCGTTGAAGATATCGCATTGTGAAAGAAGTTCAGCAACAAAGCAGCATGATAATTTTTTATGCGTGAATCCGCATAAGGATTATTTTTAATATTCTTTAAAATCTCAATTAATTTAATCACAGTACTTGGCCGCCCTGCCGGAGTAAAAAATCCCCACGGCTGAGATAGCTGTTGAGTATACGCTTCAAAAATACCAATCACTTTTTCCAAAGCAGTATCCGCACGTTCTAATTCAATTTTTTTGATTTCGTTAGCAAGATCCTTTTGAACACTTGCAGAATGAACGGGATCCATTGCCTGATAAGACGATGCATCGCGCTCAAGATCCTCGCCCGCCTCACTCATAAATCCCTCAAAAAGCTCGTCATCACTCTCTTCTTTTTCCTCATCATCCCTAGCAGATAGTACCTGCACACGAGCAATCTCTGGCTGATCAGTTTTGCTTTGATCTTCCATTGCCGATAATTGACCTGAAATTACCTTAATTTTATCTTGATCCACATCACGTCGGCTTAAATTAGTACGGCGCAGCACGCGTTTAAGAGCATTAACACGGGTTATCGTTTCAGTTTTTAAATGCGCGATGATTTCGGTGAAATTGATATGGTGCGCACCACAAGTGGTGTCATCCCGTATACCTTGTAAGCCAATTTTAGGATTATGGACGACAACATTTTCTTGGCCAAAAAAAGCCTTAATACGCTGAATAGATTCATCTATCGGATAAAATACTGCAGGAGGTCGGGTTAAATTATTACTGCGTGGCTCAATGATATGCACGTATCGTTGACTATTATCCGCATATAAAACCAAGGTATTAAAATGTTGGCGATTTTGCACTTGCAAAAAAGGAACAATCGTAATGTCCTGAGCGCTAATTGCGCTACTCTCTTCGAGACCTTTATAAGCAAGTAAAAATTGCGCCAAGAGAGGATAAACATTATTGGTCTCTTTTTCCGAAAGAGCGTCACTAATGGCTTCAAAATAATTAATAAAAACGCCGTCCGCACGCTGGAAGCGATAATAATGAAGATTAATCGGATCCAATACAAACTCTTGATAATCTATAAAGTCAAAATCTCGATGCAAAGCATACAGCGACACATTGACCGCTGCCATTGGATGATATTTACTAGTATCTTCTTTACTTCTAAGCATTTTATTGACCCTCGTTTGGTCTTTTTGTTTTTTTCTTATGCAAGAATACTAACAAAACCATCATTTTTCCAATGACAGTTTTGTAATGTAAGGGTCATTTTAAACACAAGGGGAAGGGCGTAGCCGGGATCGACTCACAGAATGTCTTAGCACTGGATCGCCACGTTCGCGTCACTTCCGCGACGGCGTAGGTTGGGCTAAGCGTTGTTTGCGCAGCCCAATCTACCTATAATCTTTTTCTGGCTTTCCCACGAAGGGAGAAGAGAACAAGGAACCACAACTAGCCTAAAAACTTCCAGCTTGTGCCGTTTGAACCATCTTCGATAACGACTTTCATCGCACTTAATTCATCACGGATACGATCGGATTCAGCCCAGTTTTTTTCTTGGCGAGCTTTATTTCGAGCCTGAATCAGCTTGTCGATTTGAGTACGCAAGTCAGCAGAAATATCCTGAAAAAACTCATCGGGATCAGCTTGTAAAATACCTAATACCCCACCCAATTCTTTGAGCAAGGCACCCAGCTGCGCAGACATCGCTGGATCTTTCTCACGTAAACGCTGCACTTCATGTGCTAGCTCAAATAATACTGACAAGGCAATGGGTGTATTAAAATCATCATCCATGGCGGCAATAAATTGCTTTTCGTAAATGGTATCGTTGACGAGCTCAACCTCAGGTAATCCGCGCAATGCGGTATAAAAACGACCCAGTGATTGCCTGGCCTGCAACAACGCATCATCTGCATAAATCAGTGGGCTGCGATAATGACTAGCGAGCAATAAATATCGCACCACTTCTGGCTTATGTTCACGCAGCACATCGCGAATCGTGACAAAATTGCCTAATGACTTAGACATTTTTTCTTTTTCAATTTGCAAGAACCCACCATGCACCCACACATTAGCAAATGGTTCGTGTGTTGCAGCACGCGATTGCGCAATTTCATTCTCATGGTGCGGAAAAATAAGGTCCCGGCCGCCGCCATGAATATCAAAATGGTTACCCAGCAAGTCTGCTGACATGGCTGAGCATTCAATATGCCAACCTGGCCGACCTTTGCCCCAAGGCGATGCCCAGGATGGTTCACCGGGCTTTGCTAATTTCCATAATACAAAATCGAGTGGATCGTGCTTCACTTCCACCACATCAACGCGCGCGCCGCTTTCCAATTGTTCAATATCATGATGAGAAAGACAGCCGTATTCCGAAAAACTGCGCACATCAAAATACACATCGCCATTACTGGCGACATACGCATGTTGGTTAGCAATGATCTTTTCAATCAAGGCAATCATTTGTGGAATATAGTCAGTTGCACGTGGTTCATGATCAGGGTGAGCAAGACCGAGCGCAGCAAAATCTTCATGCATGGCTTGAATAAATTCTTGCGTGACAGCAGTAAATTCTTTGCCTGATTCATTGGCACGCTTGATGATTTTGTCATCGATATCGGTGATATTTCTGACATAATTCACATCATACCCGCGCCAGCGTAAATAACGGTTAATGACATCGGCCGATGTGTACGTACGCGCGTGACCTAAATGACAATAATCATAAACTGTCACTCCACACACATACATCCCTACTTTATTTGCCTGCAAAGGTTCAAAGGTTTCTTTTTCTCGTGTCAGCGTATTATGAATTTTTAACATGCATA
>CAYUYG010000236.1:0-3614 GCA_964449125.1 uncultured Coxiellaceae bacterium
TTTAATAAATAATCCAATTTATTGCGCTGAAGTAAAACAAAGTGCAGAAGTTAATTACGTTTATTTAGTGTTGACGCCCAAAAAATATAGGTTTGACACAGAGATACAGTTAAAGCACGTACAATTAAAGCTAAAACGAAAATTTCAAACAACCTCAGCTGGCAATTTCATGGATGATCCCGATTTGATTGTTGTGGATCCATGGCGTAATAAAGTTTACCCAAATGGCATTTCTAAAGACGCGCATCCTTTGGATTTTGTCGATTCCATTAAGTTGGAAGAAGAGACGTTAAGCTTTGAAGCCATCTCTTGGCAAACAATGCCAGCTTATATTAGCGAACTACACTGCTCGCTAATGAAGCATCACCTCTTAGGTCTTCCTGAATTGCCTATTCCTTTAAAGCATTTTCTAGAAACGGATAATTTTAATCAAGCCTATGTTGAAGCTTGCAAGCATAAGAATACCAGTGAAGTCGTCAAATATTTATTATTAAGTAAACACATCATGGATTTTAGGTTTTTAAATATGGCTGCTTTGAGCGAGGGCGAAAAAGAGGCAAAAGAAAATAATAATGAATCTGTTTTGGCGCTATTAACCCAGTATGCAAAACCTTTTTGTGAACGATGGCAAGTTAATGAGAATTTTGCCAACCGTCATAATCGTTCTAGATTGAACAATTCAAATGCCTTACCGAATTCACCGAGCGTGTCACCTGAGGCTTCTCGTCAACCTAATTGCATTCTGAATTAGCTTTAAATTTGTCCTATTCGCCGAAATGAGTAATTGGATTCAACCACTTGACGATGCCAAAGGGGAATTGCGTTATTTAAAACGAGAGATGTTCTTGCAGACCTTTTACCTCACCGCACCACGTGGTAATAACACCGAGGCGGCTACGTTCACCAATATAATGTTTCCAGGGCTTGCACAGTCACATCAAACCCGGTGAAAAATCGTAGGTTGGGTTGAACGCAGTGAAGCCCAACAACTGTAACTATTGAGGTATCATCCTACTTGCAGACCTTTTACCTGGCGGCAACCACGTGGTAATAACACCGAGGCGGCTACGTTCACCAATATAATGTTTCCAGGGCTTGCACAGTCACATCAAACCCGGTGAAAAATCGTAGGTTGGGTTGAACGCAGTGAAGCCCAACAACTGTAACTATTAAGGTATCATCCTACTTGCAGACCTTTTACCTGGCGGCAACCACGTGGTAATAAATTGCCGCGGCGACTGCGTTCGCCAATATAATGTTTCCAGTCTGAAGGTTTCATCGTAAACGGTTTGTGTTCACTGAGGATAATCAAGGGCTGGTTTTCACTCAGTACCGTCATGGCCATGACAAATTCTTCGCGAGTCGCCACTTTATTGCTCGGAATACTTATCATTTTATTACCTTTGCCTTTACTCAATTGCGGTAATTCGTTTAATGGAAAAATCAGCAAATGGCCAATGTTTGAAACAATCGCTACATAATCTTTTTCTGCATTGGTAATTAATTTAGGCGCAAGTGATTTACTGCCTTTCGGAACGGATAAGGCAGCTTTGCCAGCACGATTCTTCGCATACAAATCATCGAGCTTGGCAATATAACCATAACCTGCATCTGACGCTAACACATACAATTGCTCAGGTTCGCCAAACATGACGCCGATAAATTCAGCGCCAGGTGCGGGATTCAATTTACCCGTTAATGGTTCACCCTGTCCACGTGCGGAGGGCAGCGCATGCGCTGGTAAGGAATAAGATCGTCCTGTTGAATCCAGAAATACAACGGATTGATTGCTGCGGCCTATTGCCGCTGCGAGAAAAGAATCACCCGCTTTGTAACTAAGTGAGAATGGATCAATCTCATGGCCTTTACCCGCACGCACCCAACCTTTACTGGACAAAATAACCGTGAGCGCTTCCGTTGGCATAATTTCAGTTTCTTTCATGGCCAAAGCTTCTTTGCGCGTGACGATGGGTGATCGGCGTTTATCACCGTATTTTTCTGCCAAGGTCACTAATTCGGTGCGAATGAGTTTTTTCAAGCGGGCTGAGGAGCCAAGTGTTTTTTCAATGTCCGCCTGTTCTTTGCTTAACGCGTCTTGTTCGCGACGAATTTGTATTTCTTCGAGCTTGGCCAGGTGACGTAATTTGGTGTCGAGAATGGCATCTGCCTGTTCTTCGCTTAATTTGAAGCGCTTGATCAAAACAGGTTTAGGTTCATCTTCCTTGCGGATAATGTTAATGATTTCATCAAGATTTAAATAGACGATGATGAGACCAGAGAGAATATGTAAACGATAAGTGATGGCATCAAGACGGTGTTGTAAACGACGTTTGACGGTCGAAGTGCGAAATTCCAGCCATTCATTTAAGATTGTGGCGAGGTTTTTTACTTGCGGCCTGCCATTTAAGCCTATCATATTCAGATTGACGCGGTAAGTACGTTCCAAGTCAGTCGTGGCAAACAAATGATCCATTAACAATAAAACATCCACGCGATTGGAGCGTGGAATAATGACGAGGCGCGTTGGGTTTTCATGATCGGATTCATCCCGCAAATCAGAGACAAGCGGCAATTTTTTGTCCTGCATTTGTTGGGCGATTTGTTCCAATACTTTGCCACCTGAAACTTGATAAGGTAGGGCGGTAATGACAATTTCTTCATTCTCTTCCACATAGACAGCGCGCATGCGCACGGTACCATTACCTGTTTTATACATTTCCTTTAATTCAGATTTCGGTGTGATGATTTCCGCTTCTGTCGGATAATCAGGGCCTGGTACGTGATGGCAAATTTCTGCGAGCGTTGCATTTGGATTATCGAGAATATGTACGAGTGCGTTGATCACTTCACGCAAATTATGCGGTGGGATATCCGTTGCCATACCAACTGCAATACCGGTTGTGCCATTTAATAACACATTGGGTAAACGCGCAGGCAAGAGTGATGGTTCGCGCATGGTGCCATCAAAATTAGGTACCCAATTGACGGTCCCTTCTTCCAGTTCAGACAATAACAGATCAGCATACGCCGCAAGACGCGATTCAGTATAACGCATGGCAGCAAAGGATTTTGGATCATCCGGCGAGCCAAAATTACCCTGACCTTGCACGAGTGGATAACGGTAAGAAAAAGGTTGCGCCATTAAGACCAAGGCTTCATAGCAAGCCATGTCACCGTGCGGATGGAATTTACCTAACACATCACCCACTGTACGCGCCGATTTTTTAAATTTAGAAACTGATTTTAAACCGAGTTCAGACATGGCGTAAATAATGCGGCGTTGCACAGGTTTCAGGCCATCACCAACGTGCGGTAAAGCGCGATCCAGGATGACGTACATGGAATAATCCAGGTAAGCTTTTTCCGCGTATTCGCGTAATGGAATATGTTCAATATTATTTGCTGTCGCCATAGTCTTCTCTTATCTATCACCCCGCGCGTGAACGCAAGCGGGATACGGTTAAATAGTGCTGTGGTTTTACACAATCTTGGTTTCTATTTCCGCCAAATTACCTTTTTGTTCCAACCAACTTTTTCGATCCCCGCTACGTTTTTCGGCCAGCAGCATATCAAGCATTTCATCGGTATGATCTTTTTCTTTCATGGTCAATTGC
>CAYUYG010000237.1:0-3584 GCA_964449125.1 uncultured Coxiellaceae bacterium
TTGGCGAAGTTTTCGGCTTGGTCTTCCGGTGTGAATGGCCAGCGGCCAGAATGCACAGGCGGGCCTTCTTTCCGGTGGGGTTTCTGGACCAATAATCGCAAGCCCAATGTGCCACTCTTTGGCAATGGAAACGATCGCATCCACATCGGTAATATCGCCAGCCCAATAGCCTTCTGCCATTTGTTTGATGCCGGGATTCAGTGAGGTGCCACAACAAAAAATAGAAGGATGCTGCGAAGAACGATGCAAGGCAGCCGCAATGGCATGTTCCCGTGCACCCGAACCAACGATTAAAATATTCATGAAGCCTTTTGTCCTTGTTCAAAGCGATTTTGCACGAAACATCAACCATCGTCACGAAGCTTTTTTATCCCTTTCCGATTCGCGTATTTCTTCTAATAACTGAATTTTTTCTTCAGTTATATTGCCACAAATATAATTGCCATCCATACAAGCCATGCACGGTCGTTCGATGTGATGCTGGCCACGACGGGTAACGGCTTCAACCAAATCTTCTTGGGTTTGATAAAGTAAATAGTCGACGCCTAAAAATTCTTTAATTTGTTCCAGATTTTTTTGTGCAGCAATCAATTCTCGGCGCGAAGGTATATCGATGCCATAAAAACAGGGATTTTTAATCGGCGGACAAGAAGAAACAAAAGAAATTTCTTTTGCACCAAATTCACGCACCATTTTCACAATCTCGCGTGAAGTAGTACCCCGAACAATACTGTCATCGACAATTAATACTTTTTTATTTTCAATTTCAGTGCGTTATGGCGTTAATTTATAACGAACATTCTGTGAGCGCGCCTTTTGATTGGGCATGATAAACGTGCGGCCAATAAAAGGATTTTTATATAAACCTTCTGAATAGCGCACGCCGATTTCATGGGCAAAGGATAAAGCTGCTGTATTCGCTGTAAACGGCGCAGGAATGACAACATCGGGCACGACATCGGGATACGTTTCTTTCCAACGTTTAGCAAGGTTTTGGCCCATGCGTAAACGAGAACGGTACACGCTGACGCCATCCAGAGTGGAATCTGGACGTGCAAAATAGACATATTCAAAAACACAGGGTGTAAATTTCCTGGCTTTCACCACCTGCCGATAAAGCTTGCCAGACTTGCCGACATACGCCACTTCTCCAGGCTCCAAATCACCTTTCGGCTCAAAACCCAAAGCATAAAATACGGTGCTTTCCGAAGCGAAAATATAATTGCTTTGACCATTCTCGCGCTTACGTTCACCCCAGACTAACGGTCGAATACCATGCGGATCGCGAAAAGCAACCAAGCCTTTGCCAATCACAATGCTGACGACTGAATACGACCCTTCAACACGATCATAGATATGGTTGATGGCGCTGCATAATTGCTTGAAAAAAACGTCTTCATCGTCGTCGCCATACGAACCCGATGCCAGCTTATCGCCCAGCATGAGTAACAGGGCTTCAGAATCAAGCGAGGAATTTAAGTGGCGATGCTGTTTGGTGCGAATTTCATCGGCGAGCAATGGGTAATTAACCAGATTGCCATTGTGAGCGAGTGCAATACCACGTGGACTGCCTATCCATAATGGCTGAATATCTGCTTCACTATAACCACCGGCTGTTGGATAACGGGTATGCGCAATACCCATATTACCCTTGAGGTGATTCATATCCTGTGCAGAAAAGATTTCCCGTACCAGACCTAAACCATGTTTGGGATAAAAACGCTCATCGCAAGTAAGCATACCAGCTGCATCCTGGCCGCGGTGTTGCAAATGAATAAGGCTATCGTACAGCTCCGCTGCAACGGGTTCATGACTATAGATGCCAACAATACCGCACATAGTATGACAACCTCAGAGAAAGTTATAGTAATCCCGCCACATTGCGCAGGATGCGTTGCTCAACCGGCATCGCATCTTGCGGGAAATTAAATTTATTACCGGTGATCATTTCATACAATTGCACGTAACGTGATGCCAGCGTGACGATTAAATCTTGAGGTGCATCAGGCAGCTTAGCATCTTTATACGGATCGCAGTTTTTCACAAACCACAAACGTAAAAATTCTTTATCGATGTTTTCTGGCTCTTGACCTTGAGCAAAACGCGCAGCATAACTATCTGCCAACCAATAACGGCTTGAATCCGGCGTGTGAATTTCATCAATCAATACAATTTTGCCATCAGCATCGCGGCCGAATTCGTATTTGGTATCCACTAAAATCAAACCATGTTTTGCAGCGGTTTCAACACCGAATTGAAATAATTTCAGTGCATAAGCACTCGCTTCTTCCCAATCTTCTTTGCTCATCCAGCCTTCAGAAACAATCTCAGCCGGACTGATGGGACGGTCATGTTCATTATCTTTCGTCGTTGGCGTCAACACCGCTTGATCCAAGCGTTGGTTTTTTTGCAAGCCTTCAGGAAATTCAATACCACAGTAATGACGGCTCTTTTGATATTGCGTCCACAATGAGGTACTCGTTGTGCCAGTGATATAACCACGCACGACAAATTCGATTGGAAAAACCTTACATTTTTTAGCGATGATGACATTGGGATCAGGCACGGCAATTAGATGATTCGGCACCAAATGTTCAGTTTGCTCAAACCACCAGACGCTCGTTAAATTCAATACCTGGCCTTTATAAGGAACCGCAGCGAGTACTCGATCAAATGCGCTTTGTCTGTCAGTTGTGACCAGCAACAATTTATCACCTAAATCATAAGTGTCCCGTACCTTACCTTGGTATTTTTTACCGAAGGTAAAATTCGTTTCTTTTAGGCAAAAAGGCAGCGCGTTTTCGATGGCTTTTGAATATGCATCATTAACATTAATATTGGTAGCAGTCATGGGCGTATGGATTACTTATAATGTTGGTTTTTAAGATATCGTTAGCGATCGACGCTATAGTAGCGTTTTGCGCAGAAAAATGCCACAAAATACTGTGTCTAATCGAGCTAACTCCTTGAATTGAAAAGTGATCTTGCAATGCTTGTTGCTTTTGGCAACCGATAATACCGTCCTTGGCGCGCACAAGATAGGTTGCGGGCTGGCCTTTTACCGGTTGTACTTCTTTCTCTTTACGGTCATTAAACAAGACACCGCTTTGCTTGATTTTGCTCAGTACCTCGGGTGTTGCACCCTGAATTTCCCAATGAATCTGGCGGCGTACAGTCACTGGCAAGCCTAAATGACGCAGGGTATTTTGAACAGTCAGTGCCTGGTTATCAGTAATCATTAATTCAACGACGCATTCATGAGCCTCTGGTGTCGCTTGATACACGGGCATCTTTTGCTGACGCGGATAATAATACAATGGCGTTGCTTGTTCCTGACGTCCTTCAACCAAATAATCACGCATGGAACGAAATACCGGATCACCATTTATGGTGCGCTCGGGATGCGGCATGATGGCCATAACATTCCCAGCTTTGTTAGCAATCGCTGCAATATTATCGACTGAACCATTGGGATTAATGGGACAGTGATCGATGACATTGCCTTGCGCATCGCAATACTGAAGTACATTTAAACCTTGCCCGGCACCTTCAAAACGCAAGGCTACTGGCATTACAAAACGAGC
>CAYUYG010000238.1:0-3583 GCA_964449125.1 uncultured Coxiellaceae bacterium
CTGGCTCATCTTCTTTAGAATAGCTATTACCCGAAATAAATACAAATATGATACATATGAAGTGGGTCATTAATCTAATTTTCATTGTTTCCTCATGCTCAATATATTTATCAAGACAGCTTTTACTATATGCGAATTATATTAACGCGAGGTTATTTAAATACCGTATTAATACGGTATTGAAGAAGATATTCTTTGGATACGTATGGCTTCTTGCCTTTTGTCAAAAAATATCTACAAAATTATCTTGCAAGAAGCGAGGCGGTATAATGTTCATGCAACCCATACTGACGGCTTGGACTAATAACTCGGACTTGCTGTGACAGCCAAATTTATTTTTGATATTTTCAATATAGAATTCTATTGTTCGTTTGGATAAATGTATGTATTCACCAATCTGTTTAGCACTTCTTCCACGAAGAATAAAAAATAAACATTCTAATTCGCGATTTGATAAATTGAATACATTATCGTGTGATGCGACACGATAATATGAAGGTATAAAATCTGCGGAACCAGTTTTGATTTTCATTTCAAATATATTAGAAAATGTCGACGATGCGACAAAGTCATGGCAGTAATAAATTAATCCACTAATCTGATTGAATTTATCGAATATCGGTTTTTTTATAAAGTAAAATAATGAACCATCATACGGGGCGGAAGATTTGTGTATGCCTTTTACTATATTGCCCTGCAACACCAAAAGATCATTTTTTTTATGAAACAAGCCTGACTCATCGTTATAGTCTATAAGATCCTGGTCTTTTAGCCCTATAATTTGAACGGTATCTTTTAGACGCAAGGTAATCGCTAGATTCCGCTTGCATCCTGAATGACATAGATTTTTATCCTTCCACCCAATATAACCTGGGAGTTGATCAAAGATGCAATAGCTTGTTTCGTGCTTCATAATATTGGTTTCAAAATCCCTGGATTACAACCTTCCCAATCGCATGTCCCTTCTCTAAATGATCATGTGCCGCCGCCACTTCATGAATGGTAAATTCATGCTCATCAATTAGCGGTTTAATCACACCCTCATCAACTAAGCTAGCAATTTTTTCTAATATCTCACCGTAATGTGCACGATTAACACCCGTGATAAGCGGTAATGGTTGAAACACATAATGCATGGTAAGACTTTTGGAAAATGCTACACCGGAATCAAACGTACCACTTGGTAAAATAGATACCACTTGACCAAATGGCGCGACTGCTTGCACAGAAGGATGAATGTTTTCGCCGCCGACAGTATCAAACACAATATCAAATCCACTATCTTGCGTATGTTCCGCCACATATTTTTCTGGCTTAGTCGTCTTATAATTAATCGCTACATGGGCGCCAAGTTGTTTTGCAATAGCTAATTTTTTCTCATCAGAACTGGTGGCAAACACTTTTGCACCTAAGCAGTTAGCTAACTGTATGGCCACATGACCAACACCACCTGTGCCACCGTGAATTAATATAGACTGATTTTTTTGTAAATCTACCTTAGTTATTAAAGCTTCCCATACTGTCAAAGAAACTAATGGTAAAGCAGCCGCTTCGGTGAAAGATAAACTTTTCGGTTTGTGCGCTATCAAATTAGCATCTGCCAACATAAATTCGGCTAATGCACCATTCATAGTAAGCAAACCTCCAGCACATCCATAGACTTCATCGCCGACTTTGAATTTCGTTACATCCTCACCTACCTCTGCCACAGTTCCGGCAACATCACCATGCAAAACCATAGGAAAGTTAGGGACTAAATCAGGGAAAAAACCTTGACGCAATTTAAAATCTAAAGGATTAACGCTTGTTGCTTTTACCTTAATTAATATATGCCCTGATTTTACAGACGGCCTATCAAGGTTAATCATTTGAAATACATGCTGATCACCAAATCCCACTATCGCCATACACTTCATGCTCATCTCCTCAAAGAAGGTGATTATAATGGTATGGCATAATATTGGAAGTACGAACAAAACTGTTATATAGTTACAAAAAAGTAACTATACATAAAAAGTTTTTAAGTTATACATGCATAAACAAACACGAGGTAATCAAGCATGCCTGAGAATAAACATCTTGCTGCAAAAAATCATCATTATGGTTGCCCAGTTGAAGCTGCGCTTGATGTCATTGGTAATAAATGGAAAGGCGCCATTCTGTATCATTTAATGACCGGTACAAAACGATTCAGTGAATTAAAAAAACTCATTCCCATTATTAGTCAGCGTATTCTTACTTTGCTATTGTGCGAACTGGAAAAAGATAACATTATTATTCGAAAAGTTTACCTTCAAGTACCTCCGAAAGTTGAATATTCATTCTCTGAGCTAGGCCAGTCCTTAACGCCAATTTTGCTTGCATTACAAGCCTTTGGTGAAAAGATTATGTTAAATGTGGAGTAGCGCTAACGTGAGAAAAACTATGTCAAAAAACCGTCGTTTCAAGCGATTCGACACTTCAATTAACTGAAGTCTTTACCTAGGTTGAGCTGAGCGCACGAAGTCCAATGAGATTTCGTGCAACATGCAGAAGTTACATCAGATACCTGGGATAGAATTTTTATATGCACAATTAAGATAAAAGAACTAAAGGATTGCATACTAACGTTCCAAATATAAATAACCTCACGTATAATTTCTCAAATTATTAGAGAATTCCAACCATTAAAATTGAGGCGTTTATATGCGATATATTGTTCATATTATGTTGACAACATTTTGCTTATTTCCTGTCTTAAGTCACGCACTCAATCGCACTATAACGAATAATTCTACTGTAGCGTGGAAGATCGTAGTCAAGGCCCAGGCAATGTGAAGTTTGACAAAAACGGAACAAAAGTATGTGGGTCAGGAAGTCATAATCGAACATGTTTTCTACCAGGACGAATGACAACTACTGTTGAGTACAAATTTAGAGGAACTTTAGTATTTACCCAAGGTAATAAATCTGTATATGTGAACTACGACGCTTACCACCCCTCGGGTGAGGATGATATGCCTTTACCATACATTACTATGTCTAGCAGTAATAAAAAAATAGTTAACGAAAATCGTGGTAACCTTACTATTAATAATCAATGATGTTCATCATTTTAGAAATCTTACCCTGTAGACTGCCCATATAAACACCTCCTTGTGCTCTATTATTAAAAAGCTTCCTGGTATCAAGTGTCCCTGATAAATCCGAAGCGATCTTTAATTCTGGCTTTCCATTGGCAGCATGATATTTTCTCTCTCGCCATTCATTATATATGAATATATTTTGATCATTTTATTGCATTTATTGTTCTAGTTTTGCTATATTTGCAAAACTTTGATTAATATTTTATAAAGCGGAGCAATAAATGGATCCCAGATTTTTTCTAAATAACCCCAAGCCCATCACCTTTGAACCTGGCAAAGAGCTTTCCCTGACTCAAATTCAGCGCATTGTTGAAAAGTACAAAGACAATCCTCTCGTCACAACCATGATCTTCAAGGAAACGGGCATTAATGAAGAAAGCGTGCAGTGTTTAACTAAACTTCGAAATTTAACGACCATTAATTTACCAACCAAAAATCCACAAGAAAAAGACCATTAA
>CAYUYG010000239.1:0-3565 GCA_964449125.1 uncultured Coxiellaceae bacterium
TATGAATAATGAAAAAACCATTTATCGTGATTTTCCTGGCACATGGGGCTGGTTTAAGTTAATTAATCAATCATTGGAAGGGGCGATTTCTAATAAACAAATGTCGATCAATCTCTCCATGAATGAACAAACTGCAAAATACTGGTTATTCACCGAAGGCCAATACAATCCATTTGTTTCGCTGAATTTAACTAGCTTTAACTTACCGCTTTATATTACGGATCAAAAAACAACTTAGTGACGGAGTTCGCATGTTAAAAACTAAAAAAATTGAATATTCCGATGGCGACACACTGCTGGAAGGTTATTATGCCTACGAAGACGATAATGAAAAAAAACCTGTCGTATTGATTGCACACGACTGGTCAGGCAGAAATGATTTCGCTAGCCAAAAAGCCGAAAAATTGGCTGAATTGGGCTATGTCGGATTTGCACTGGATATGTTTGGCAAAGGCGTGATTGGTCGCACCAAAGAAGAAAAAAGCGCTCTGATCCAGCCTTTAATCGATAATCGCTCAGCTTTACAACACAGAATGCTGGCAGCTTTTAATACTGCAAAACAATTAGAAATGGTGGATCCCAAAAAAGTTGCAGCCATTGGATTTTGTTTTGGCGGTCTTTGCGTACTGGATTTGGCACGCAGTGGCGCAGAAGTAAAGGGCGTGGTGAGCTTCCATGGTTTATTACACGCACCGGAAGATGCCGTTGAGCATACCATTCGTGCCAAGGTGTTGGCATTGCATGGATTTGATGACCCCATGGTCACCCCTGATCAGGTAATTGATTTTGGGGAAGAGATGACGCATGCCAAAGCAGATTGGCAGCTAGACATGTATGGCCACACCATGCACGCTTTTACTAATCCACAAGCCAATGACCCTGCTTTTGGCACGGTTTATAGCAAACAGGCAGACACGCGGGCGTGGACTGCTATGCGCGAATTTTTAAAAGAAATTTTTTGGTCTTAAGAACCGTTAAAAATATTGTCGTGGTGATTGCCTCTCTATGCGCTCCCATAGAAGCATTAGAAGGCAGTTCCGCGGTGACGGGTTTGTTTTTTGATTCTCGCAACCCGTAGCAGTGATGACTGCTGCGGTGTAGGCTACTTATAACGCGTATGATTACTTGGGCAAGCTTTTCACGTCAGGATTTTTAGAGTAAGCATCCAAAATTTCTTCCATCAATTGATCGGCAATACTTAAGCCTGTACCTTCTTCAATCACACCTTGCTGTTCTTTTAATTGTGAAAGCCGTGATTCAATCAAACTTTTGACTGAACCCGATGGGAAAAGATTGGAAAGCACGCGACGTGCTTCTTTCGGACCTAATTTCAAATAGAGCTTGTTACGTAAACGCGCATCTTCAGCCGTGGTACTAAACGCCCATAACTCAATCGGGCCTAACGTATTCGTCAGCAACTGCGTATTCATCCCGCTTTTAGTAGAAAATTGCGCCAGAAAAGTTGCGCCGCCTTCGCGTGGTCCGTGCACGCGGGTTTTAAGTGCGATGCGTGCTGTCTCGGATAAACCAAATATTTCCGTAGAACGTTTGATGGCTTGCTCGGGACCTGCATCCATAATAAAGATGGACGTACCAAATTCCACCATGACGGCATCAAAATCGTCCAACGATTGTGAAATCAGAGCAATTTGCACATTCCACTTTCTACCTTCACGCATATCCAGAACAACTTGATCGCGCACCGCGCGCGCTTTTGAAGTACGGTGAAATTCATCGTACACAATGCGTTTCGCATCTTCGCGAATTTCGCCGATACGAACGCGATGATATTCGCGGTAGGCGTCTGGAATATCGCCTAATGCATCTTCGGTCAAATAATAATGCCGTGCTAGTGCATAACGCGCCAACATATACATAACGGCTGTTTGCCGCTCAGAGGCATCGCCGCCGCTTTTGGCAACTTCATCTAAATCGAGTGACACGATACGCGCATCGCCAATATCAAATTTGGTCACTCCCGAAATAATGGGGTATTCGCGCACTGCACTAGAAATCATACGGCCAAAGGCCTGAATCAACGGCTCCCCTGTTGGGGCGCGTACTTGACCATATAAATCTTCGATGACTTGTGTTCGACAAATCGCTGCTGCATCGGCCAGTAATGGCATCGCATAGCGTTGCGCAAGCATGGCTTGATGATGGAAGCCCGCTAAAAATAAAGCATCGGTCACTTCCCACCAGGTTGTTTTATCATCAAACACAAATCCAATTTCACCTAAAATATCGTCGACCAGCGGTTCGATGCCTTGCGTAAACGGATGTGCCTTACCTGAATCCGATAAAGCTTTATACATTTCATCCACGACTAATCCTGCCATGTCTGAAATACCATCATACGGACGATCTGCACCCAATGGCGTGGCCAATAAGGTTACAAAATTTACCAGAAAGCCGCGTTCTTGCGGCGCAGGAAAACGACAGCCGAGCTGTGTATCGAATGGGTTAATAGCATATTCAGGTGTCATGCGCAGGCGATGGTAAGCTACAAAATGACGCTGTTCTGGCGGCAGGGCTTCTTTTAAGAGCGAAATCAATCCGCTACTAGAAGGCCCGATATCGATAATCGCGATACGAGGCAAGCGCGTAATACCACCTGACAAACAAAGCGCGAGATTGATCGCGTTCGACAATACGGATTTACCGGAACCTGGTCGTGCATACATGAGATCGATCCAGGTCGTTTGCTGAGCTGAACCAGGCTGATACGGCCAGGGCTTACCATCAGGCGAGCGCAATAACATTGCCCCATATTCCCAGGCAGAAGCGGGTCGCGTAAACGGCAGCATATAAACGACATCTGAAAGTGGTGCAACAGAAGGTGTGGCAATACTGTTCGCTGAAAAACTTAATAAACTGGAAGCCAATCCTGCAAACACATCTCCAGATACTTCCGACACTTCGCACGTGCCCCAACCTTCGACCGCTTTCGCCAATTCAGCTGTGCGTGTACGCAACAAGCGGATATTGCCTTCAGGCGCCCAGGATGCAAGGCTTACCTGTAATTTAACGACGGCATCATCGGTATTGGTTTCAATATTACGCAATAATTTGACTGCATCATGTACCAAACCGTTTTGAGCAGAAGTAAACGCAAGAATTGCAGCCATGGCCGATTTAAAACGCAAGGTCGATAAGCCACCGCTTTCAATCAGGAATGACATACGCCAAGGAATACGGGTCGGTAAGGTGCGTGAAAAAAGTGTGATAAATGTTTTTAATTCTTGTGGAAAAAGATCGATGAACATCGGGGTATAAATACGATCGCCAACGCGGATCGTTCGTAAATCCTGAACGACTGCATCACGCGGAAAAACTTGTCGTGCGAGCGGTGGATACATCAAACCCGATAATTCATTTGCTGCAGGACGCGCTTCATGCACTGGAATTTTATCGCCTGGCAATACCGGCCGCCAGCCTTTTTCAGTAAAATCAGGATCAGCTGAATAACGCATCGCATAGACGGATTCGTGCACTTCCAGCAACGCACTATAAACATTCAAAGCATTTAAATCCGTAACAATCGAGCGCACAAAAGACCCGTGTG
>CAYUYG010000240.1:0-3564 GCA_964449125.1 uncultured Coxiellaceae bacterium
AATTAAGCACCTGGCTAAGTAAATTATGGGTCGAACGTGCCCCACGTTACTCACGTGCCTTTCTTGAAACGCTTGCAATCATTGCCTATAAGCAACCTATTACTCGCGCTGAAATTGAAGAAATTCGCGGCGTCACCGTCAGCAGCAATATTATGAAAACATTGCAAGAACGTGAATGGATACGCATCATCGGTTATCGAGAAGTCCCAGGCAAACCCGCCATTTATGGCACCACTAAAGAATTTCTGAATTATTTCAATCTGAAGTCTCTTACCAGCTTGCCAACATTGGCCGAATTTAAAAATCTGGAAGCTCAGGAAGAACAACTCCAAGTACAACTCGCCATCGAAAATAGCGATATCGGACCGCAGGATAGCGAAGTAATTCCCGATGAAAACGCTGCCATTATCGAAGTAGAAAATGAAGAAGAAAGTAATGTTATTTCGCTGAGCGAGCATAAAAAACATATCGTCGAAGATTTGGAAGACGACACGATCAATAACGGGTAACTCCCTGCGCAGGATAATAAATGAGCGAAAAAATACAAAAAATACTGGCCAACGCAGGCGTCGCCTCGCGTCGCCAAGTTGAAGCAATGATCGAGCAAGGGCGCATTACGGTAAATGGCAGAAAAGCCACGATTGGTGATCGCATGACGTATCTGGATAAAGTCTGCGTAGATGATCGTGAAATTAAACTCATTAAAAGCAAAAATCAAAAAACCCGCGTACTGCTTTATCATAAACCCGAAGGCGAAATGTGCACACGGGATGACCCTGAAGGCAGACCCACGATTTTTGCCAGTCTCCCCATTATCCGCAACAGCCGCTGGATTTGTATCGGCAGACTGGATTTTAATACGTCTGGCTTATTGATGATCACCAATGATGGCGCGCTCGCCCATCAACTCATGCATCCAAGCTCTGAAATTGAACGCGAATATGCCGTACGCATACGCGGTGAAGTCGACGGTGAAATGCTCGAGAAATTGCATAAAGGCATTGAACTCGAAGACGGTCATGCTCGGTTTAATCAGATTGTGGACGCTGGCGGCGCCGGTAGCAATCACTGGTTCCACGTGGTTGTGAAAGAAGGGCGTAATCGACTCGTCCGCAGACTCTGGGAAGCATTGGGTTTTACTGTCAGCCGATTAATCCGCATTCGTTTTGGACCCGTTCATTTGCCAGCAGGTTTAAAACGTGGACGTTATGTGGAGCTAAATGAAAATGAAATGCATTTATTAATGCAATTTAGCGCCGAGAATTCAGGCCACGCCGAAAAAACCTAGAATTTGTTCGATAATTAATCTATATTACTCGTAATTAAAAAAAATTGCACAAACGAGTGATATATGAAAGCTTATTATGATGTCATCCGACCTCGCGCACCCAAGCGGACAACCTCTTTTTTAAATTATTTCAATTTACTTGCGGGCATGCGCTTTGTTGCTAATAAAGTATTTGGCAGCCTGCTAGGAAGGATCATTCTTAAGGCACAAACTTTAAATTTTTCTGATGAAATAGCGAAAAAAACTTCTTTTATTGCTAGCAATAAAGGTGACTTAAACATTCAACAGAAAAAAATATTTTCTGAAGATGGCTCTGAACTGGACACACTGGAATTAAGCTCAAAAACACAAGATAAACTATCGGAAAAAAAACACACCGATCCTATCTACGTGTTAAATTTTGTTGGTTACGATATGTGTTACGAACAAATTTTGGATGACATGAAGCGCGATGTGGATGATTTCGCAGCGAAAGGTTTTAATGCACACGTCATTGGCTTTAATTATAGAAATGTTGCAGAAAGTCGCGGTAAGGTGCGATCTAAAGATGACTTAGTTAAAGACGGCATCGCTCAAGTCCAAGCTCTGCTCGATCAAGGTGTCAAGCCAGAAAACATCACACTCAAAGCTTATTCGTTAGGCGGCGGTATTGGTACATTAGTAGCAGAACATTTTTATAAAAATGACACCCCGGTGTATCTTTTTAACAACCGTTCCTTTTCCCGGTTAAGCACCACCGTGTCTGAATGGATACGCACTGGCAAACGCAGTGGGTATCGTGATAAAAATGTATGGACTCAAATGGCTGGCATTATTACCAAACCTTTTATTTGGTTTGGGTTGAACATGGCAAAATGGGAAATTGACGCCGCTTCAGCTTACAAGCGTCTCCCCGAACAATTTAAAACATTAATCGTCGCACGTTCAAATCCAAATCAACGTGCACGATTATACACACGCACTGATACGCAAGATGGTAAATTACCTCAGCATTTCAGAATCAAGGATGATGCCACGGTTTCGTTCCGCTCTTCTTTATTTCAGGCAGTAAAATCCAGCTATACGCCGAAACAACGTAAAAAAATGAAAATGAGTTTGGCCAATAACCACGCTTTAAATCAAGATCTCTATGCTCGCAATGGCCATACTGCTCCTATGACCGATATTGAAAACAAAACGGGCGTATCAGCGCATAGATTTTTCCACCAATTTGTTACTGAAGTCTACCCAACGCCTGAACTGTTAGAAAGACGAGCCGTGTTAAGACCGGTTAGAACACATCACTAACAGGTGCAACTTATTTGTTGAATTGAGCATGTTTCTCATAACTCTGATTTGAGTTGATAGAGCAAATCCAATGCTTCCTTGGCGCTCAATTGATCGGGATTAATCTCTTTGAGTTGCGCGATGACTGGATGCTCTTCTACCAACTCTGCAAACAAATCACGCTGCTCAGGCACGGCGGAATGAGGTTGTGCGGATTGATACGCCAAATTTTCCAATTCTTGCAATTTTTGTTTCGCACGTTGAATCACAGCGCGCGGCACGCCCGCTAGCTGCGCAACTTGGATACCATAACTTTGATTGGCCGGTCCTGGTTGTACAGTATGCAGAAAAATAATATTGTCAGCATGTTCTGCTGCATCCAGATGCACATTCGCAACCGTCGTCACCTCTTCCGCAAGCACCGTTAATTCAAAATAATGCGTCGCAAATAAAGTAAACGCACGTATGCCTTGCGCAAGATAATGCGCACACGACCAAGCGAGCGACAGACCATCGAAGGTGCTGGTGCCACGACCTACTTCATCCATCAAGACTAAGCTCTGAGCCGTCGCGTTATGCAGAATATTCGCTGTTTCCGTCATTTCCACCATAAAGGTAGAGCGACCACTGGCCAAATCATCTGCCGCACCAATGCGAGTAAAAATACGATCGACTGGACCAATCATGGCCGCGCGTGCTGGTACAAAGCTGCCAATGTGGGTAAGCAATACGATTAAAGCCGTTTGCCGCATATACGTTGATTTACCGCCCATATTGGGGCCGGTAATAATCAGCATGCGCTGCTTTGCATCCAGCCTAATATCATTGGGCACGAATGGTTTACTTGAAACACATTCAACGACAGGATGCCTACCATCCGTGATATGAATACCGGGTTCATTCGCCAATTCCGGACAACACCATTTCAAATGCACCGCGCGCTCTGCAAAATTAGTCAGCACATCCAGTTCTGCAATCGCCTGCGCTGAAGCTTGCAGTACCACTAAATG